>NZ_JFGV01000013.1:0-95598 GCF_000612035.1 Photorhabdus aegyptia
GAGTGCAGCCAACAAAGAGGCAACTTGAAAGATGACGGATATAGATATTAGTGGTAATAATGTTCGGTTACTGGCCTTTATCAAGTTTTCAATGGAGCACCATTATATTAAACATATCGTATCTCACGCAGAATACGACAAGCTAACCAATGACTACCGGAGAAACAGAGAATGATCAATTTTTCAGTCGTTCAGGTACGGGCTCGCGCTCTGTTTTCAGAGATCCCTTGGCTGTCCTACATCGATACCTCAGAACAGTACAAAGAAGCGCTGGATTTGATTGATGAGCTTTTCAAAGACTATGACAATAACAAAGGGTTAATTGATATTCTAACTACAACAATTGAACGCTATGAAGATACCGCCCCTGAATTTGCAGAATTTAACCAAGCTATTGAAAATATCCCTACGGGGGTTGCAGTCCTACGAGTTCTGATGGATCAATACGGTCTTACACAAGCCGACCTCAAAAACGAAATCGGAGAAGCTTCTCTGGTATCACAAATTCTGAATGGAACAAAGTCACTAACAGTAACCCATATAAAAGCCTTGAGTACACGTTTCAAAGTTTCTAGTACAGTTTTTATCGATTAACTTTATCTATTTCTACAACTGATTGAGTAAAAAAAGATTTTTTAAGATCTTTCATATTGCTGTCTTAGGCTGGGTTTAATACCGACCTATCCGACTCTAAGACTAATACGCCATAGAGAGTTTTTTACTATACCCTATGAATTTAAAGATGAATCACGACGGCAAGGGAGCGAATCCCCGGGAACATAGAGAACTATGTGACCGGGTGAGTGAGTACAGCCAACAAAGAGGCAACTTGAAAGATAACGGGTATATATCAAGCCCGATGTTCCCTGCGCCTACGAAGTGCTTCTTCGGGGACCATTTTTCTACCTTCTATAATGTCTTTCTTAGACAGCATAGCGATTTTAAACAACGCTATCGCCTGTTGTTCTGCGTTTATATCTGCTTGATCTTTCCCACGTTCCAATTTAGATATCCCATTTTTCACAATAAACATCCTACACTCCAAATACTCTGAATTACCAAGCAGATCTCTGACTTTCTTCTGAGAAATAGTATTTTCTGAAAAATAGTATTTATGGCCTTTTTTCTCTACTTCTGCACGTTTGTGTTTATATTATCAAAATTAAAAGGGAGACAATTCACACTCAATAGTCTCCCTCCAGATTATTGCTAATAACCAAACAACTAAATAGCAACCGGTGCCTTTATTCCCGGGTACGGGTCATAATCGACTATTTCAAAGTCATCAAATTTATAATCAAAAAGTGATGCCGGTTTACGTTTTATCACCAGTTTTGGCAATGAACGCGGTTCACGGCTGAGTTGTAATTTTGTCTGTTCCATATGGTTGCTATAAAGATGGGTGTCGCCACCGGTCCAGACAAAATCGCCCACTTCCAAATCACATTGCTGCGCCATCATATAAACTAGCAACGCATAGCTCGCAATATTGAACGGTAAGCCAAGGAATACGTCACAAGAGCGCTGGTAAAGCTGACAGGAAAGTTTGCCATCCGCGACATAAAACTGGAAGAAAGCGTGGCATGGCGCTAATGCCATGTTATCCAATTCACCAACGTTCCAAGCCGAAACAATGATCCTACGTGAATCTGGATCGCTTTTAAGCTGTTCCAGTACGGTTTTCAATTGGTCAATCTGGCGGCCATCTGCGGTGCCCCATGCACGCCATTGCTTACCATACACAGGCCCCAAATCACCATTGTCATCCGCCCATTCATCCCAAATGGTCACCCCATTTTCATGCAGGTATTTAATATTCGTATCACCATTCAGAAACCAAAGAAGTTCATGAATAATTGAACGGATATGGCAACGTTTAGTTGTCACTAGCGGAAAGCCATCCTGCAAATTGAAACGCATCTGATGCCCGAAAATGGAGAGAGTTCCCGTCCCGGTGCGGTCTGCCTTCGGAGTGCCCTCTGCAAGCACTCTTGTCATTAAATCCAGATACTGTTTCATTTTACCTCTTGTACCTTATTACCTTGGTGTTTATATGCCCATATCACCATTAAAATTCCCGCCAGGATCATGGGCATAGAAAGAATTTGTCCCATGCTGATCCCGTCGAATAAACCCAATTGTGCATCCGGTTGACGGAAAAATTCGACTATTACCCGGAAAATACCGTAACCAATTAAGAATAAACCAGATACACTGCCCATCGGCCGAGGTTTACGGATATATAAATTCAAAATAATGAACAGAACGATCCCTTCTAACGCCATTTCATAAAGCTGCGAAGGGTGACGCGGCAGAACACCATATTGTTCAAGTACCGATAGCAATGAAGGCTCCGTTGCAGCCAGTGCAATATCTTCACTGCGGGAGCTTGGGAACAGCATCGCCCACGGCGTATCCAATGTGACACGTCCCCACAACTCGCCGTTAATAAAATTACCAATTCTCCCCATGCCTAAGCCAAAAGGGACTAACGGTGCAATGAAGTCAGCAACTTGTAAGAAATGGCGTTTCGTTCTGCGACCAAACAACCACATTGCGCAGATAACCCCCACCAAACCACCGTGGAAAGACATTCCACCGTCCCAAACTTTAAACAAATAAAGCGGGTTGTCGAGAAAGGCAGGGAAGTTATAAAACAGGACATAGCCCAGACGGCCACCAACAAATACGCCAGCAAAACCTGCATAAAGCAAGTTCTCTACTTCGTTTTTTGTCCAACCACTATTGGGTTTCGCTGCCCTGCGTGTTGCTAGCCACATGGCGAATACAAACCCAACCAAGTACATGAAACCATACCAATGGAGGGCTATTGGACCTATTGAAAAAATAACCGGGTCAATATTAGGAAATGCCAGATAGCTGTTACTCATCTTTCCCCACTTAATATTTAGCGTTAATGCCCTAAGGCAAGTGATTGAGAATCATAGCACAGGCCGTTAAACGGATTAAATGCCGCCTCTGACCAAACCGCCAACCCCATGCTGTTCCATAAACGTTGCTGACAGCTCCTTTACTCTTAGGCTGGTTTCAGCTTGTAGTATTTCGGCCATTAATTTTTCAACCTGAGCCATCTCCAGATGGCGCAATAAATACTTAATCCTTGGCACACTACAACCACTCATACTCAGATTACGATAGCCAAGACCAATCAATAATAACGCACCCATCGGGGTTCCTGCCATTTCACCACAAATACTGACGGTAAGACCTGCTCGTTGGCTATTTTCAAATACCAGTTTTAATGCCCGAATTACCGCCGGATGCAAGCAATCATAAAGAGAAGCGACGTGAGTATTATTCCGATCCACAGCCAATAGATATTGTGTTAGGTCATTGGTGCCAATAGACACAAAATCGACTCTCTTTTTGAGTTGTAGCAACAAGAAAATCATCGAAGGAACTTCAATCATTACACCAAGTTGAGGCATAGGTATTTGACGCGCCAACATTTGCTCGACTTCCTCTTTCGCCCTGTCTACTAATCGTTTAGCTTCATCAATTTCTTCTACACTCGTTACCATTGGCAGCAAGATTTTCAGATTACCCGTCTCAGCGTTAGCTCTGAGCATTGCCCTAAGCTGAATAAGAAAAATCTCCGGTTGATCCAACATCACCCGTATACCACGCCATCCCAAGCAAGGGTTCTCTTCGCTAATCGGCATATAAGGCAGTTGTTTGTCTGCACCGATATCAAGTGTACGTAGTACCACCGGTTTATCGGGAAATAATTGCAACATCTCCTGATAACGCGCTTTTTGTTCATCTTCTGATGGGAAACCACAGTGCAGCATAAAGGGTATTTCAGTGCGATAGAGTCCAACACCATCAATACTATTACTGATCTGCAACTCATATTTCAGGCTCAAACCTGCATTAAGCTGAACCAGAATGCGTTCACCACTTTTGAGCCGTGCTTCCTGATCAACATCCCCCTCAGCCAGTTTACTAAGCGCTTTTTCTTCTTCGATAATCTGTTTATATTCCTGCGAAATCAGTGGTTCAGGTTCAATAAATACTTCTCCACGGAAACCATCAAGAATCAGCATACGATTGTGCAGAAGTTCCGGCTGGATATCTGCTCCCATAATAGCCGGGATACCCATTGCACGTACCAATATGGCAGAGTGTGAATGGGTAGCGCCATCACGAACAATAACTCCTGCTAATCTTTCTTGCGGCACTTCTGCCAATAGGTTGGCACTCAGTTCATCTGCAACCAGAATAAACCATTCAGGCCATTGATGGCTGGCAGTCAGTGAATCATCAAGATGAAATAGTAATCGCTGCCCAAGCGCCCGTAGATCTGATGCCCTTTCCCGCATATAAGCATCCTGCAAGCTGGCAAATTGTTCTGCGTATTTCTCAATAACTTGTTTAACCGCCCATTGCGCAACAGATCCCTGTTCAACACAGGAGAACAGATCTTGTTTCAATTGAGGATCATTCAAAAGGTAGGAATAAAGATTAAAAATTGCAGCACTCTCTTTTTGAGAGCCAGCGGTAAAACGTTTACTGAGCCGACGACATTCTGCTGTTGCATCTTCAAGCGCCTGAATCAAACGAGAACGTTCTGCTGCATGATCAAGGGTTGAAGCTTCAAAAATTTGGTCAAGTGAGGGTTGGGAACAATCTTGCCATCCCTGAGCCATCACGATGCCATTGGAAATTGCCAGCGCTTTAATTCTGGTTTGCCGATACTGACCAAACAATCCCTTAGTCTGAGCTTGAACAAGGATCACCGCCAGTTGTGTCGCAAGCGTCACCATAAAGGACTCTTCGGTTTCATTAAACAGGCGTTGTTCCTGCTGCTGAACGACTAAAACACCTTGCAACTGGCGGCGATAGACCACCGGAACGCCCAAAAACGCGCGGAAGCTATCCTCTTTCACTTGAGGCAAATATTTGAAACTTGGATGGCTGCGAATATCAGCCAGATTAATCAGTTCAGACAATTGACCAACTTGTCCGACGACTCCCTCACCAAAAGCCAAACTGACAGCCCTTCCCCGGGGTTTCCTCAACCCTCGGGTTGCCATCAGGTAATAACACCGCCGTTGATGATCAGCAAGATAGATAGAACAGACATCCGTGTTCATCGCCAGACAGGTCTCGTTCACCAATAGCTCAAGCGCTTCGGCCAGATTGGTTGCCATAGCAACTTTTTCAACAATTTCCCGTAAGCGCATGAGCATAGAACTCACCTAACTTCTTTTGCGACGATAAGAATACGAAGAACGTGGCAGGGATGAGCTTTCCTGCATTGGCATGACAACCGAAGCAAACTCTTTCATCACGCGCCGATAAACATCACGTTTAAAAGAGACAACCTGCCGGACAGGATACCAATAGCTGACCCAACGCCAACCATCGAACTCCGGGGTATTACTGTGTTGCACATTAATATCTTCTTCATTACAGAGCAGTTGTAATAAAAACCACCGCTGTTTTTGACCGATACAGACAGGTCGAGTATCCCAACGCACCAAACGCTTGGGTAATTTGTAACGCAACCAATTACGAGTAGAAGCCAGAACGCGTACATCTTTCCGACCTAACCCCACTTCTTCATACAGTTCCCGGTACATAGCCTGTTCTGGTGATTCCCCCGGATTAATGCCCCCTTGAGGAAATTGCCAGGAATGCTGCCCATAACGCCGCGCCCACAAAACCTGGCCTTGCCGATTACAAATTACAATTCCTACATTCGGGCGGTAGCCATCATCATCGATCACCAGACTACCTCGATAAACTAAATTTGAAAGATGACTAATTGTTTCACACTACCCTCAAGTGGTAAACCTCTATCATTGGACTTTGCAGTCGCTAGCTAAATCTCTACAATAGCGCCATCTCAACGGGGTGCTGGCTGTTTAAAACAGCCTTGCTGAGAGTAAACCCGCCGAACCTGATCCGGCTAATACCGGCGTAGGGATTTGAGCTGCTAACTATTTCACAGACATTATCTTGCCGTTTAGCGCCACCTCAAATCCTTTGCCAATCCTCTTAATGTAAGGAGAGCAAAGTGTTTAAGACGTTATTTTCCAAATTAATCGCACTGACGGCCCTATCAGCTTCTACGTTGCTATTGAGTCAGGTTGTACAAGCTAAACCGGTATTAACGGTTTATACCTATGATTCTTTTGCCGCAGAATGGGGACCCGGGCCAGCAATTAAAAAAGCCTTCGAAGCTGAATGTGACTGTGAACTGAAACTGGTTGCTCTGGAAGATGGTGTTTCTTTGCTCAATCGCCTAAGAATGGAAGGCAAACGCACTGCTGCCGATATTATTCTTGGGTTGGATAACAACTTGATTCAAGCAGCTCAACAAACGGGGTTGTTCACTGAAAGTCAAGTGGATATCAGCAAGCTGGCACTGCCGGTGTCATGGCATAACCAGATATTTATTCCTTATGACTATGGCTATTTTGCCTTCATTTACAACAAAAAGAGTTTGCCAAACCCACCCAAAAGCATGGATGAGCTAATTAATAGCCCCAATAACTGGAAAGTGATCTATCAAGATCCTCGCACCAGCACACCGGGGCAAGGTTTGCTGCTATGGATGCAGAAAATTTATGGTGATGATGCCCCACAAGCCTGGAAAAAACTGGCAAAGAAAACACTAACTGTTACCAAAGGCTGGAGTGAAGCTTACGGTCTGTTCCTGAAAGGAGAAGGCGATCTGGTACTAAGCTATACCTCTTCACCGGGCTACCACCTCTTATCTGAGAAGACAGACGATTATGCTGCCGCTACCTTTAATGAAGGTCATTACCTGCAAATCGAAGTGGCCGCACAACTGGCCTCCAGTAAGCAACCAGAGCTTGCCCAGAAATTTATGCAGTTTATGCTGACCCCAGCTTTCCAACAGGAAATTCCAACCACTAACTGGATGTATCCGGTCATTGATATCCCACTCCCGGAAGTGTATTCACAACTTTCAATACCTGAAAAATCGCTGCAATATCCCGCAGAAGAAGTCGCAAAATACCGTAACCAATGGATTCGTGCATGGCAAAGCGCTGTCAGCCGCTGATGGCCGGATGGCTGTTACCGGGGGCCATTGCCTCCGGTCTTTTACTATTGGTCGCCTTACTAGCGTTCGGTGCACTTTGGTTTAATGCACCTGAACGTAATTGGTCTTTACTGGCGGAAGATAGCTATCTGTGGCATGTGGTGCGTTTTACATTCTGGCAGGCTTTTTTATCGGCGCTGTTTTCTGTTATCCCGGCTATTTTTCTTTCCAGAGCCCTCTATCGCCGTCATTTTCCAGGCCGAACTCTATTTCTCCGCCTATGTGCTATGACGCTGGTTTTGCCTGTATTGGTCGCTCTATTCGGCATTCTGACGGTCTATGGCAGAGCCGGCTGGCTGGCTCAGTTCTGTGAATGGATCAGCATCGATTACCATTTCACCCCTTATGGTCTACCAGGAATTTTGCTGGCACATATCTTCTTTAATATGCCACTAGCGACACGGCTTTTACTGCAATCACTGGAAAACATCGCGGTGGAACAACGGCAATTAGCGGCTCAGCTAGGTATGAATGAATGGCAACATTTCCGTTTTGTTGAATGGCCTTATCTACGCCGCCAAATCCTGCCCACTGGCGCACTGATTTTTATGCTCTGTTTCGCCAGTTTTGCTACCGTGCTGGCGTTAGGTGGCGGACCTGCTGCAACAACTGTCGAACTGGCAATCTATCAGGCGTTAAGCTATGACTACGATCTCAACCGCGCCGCATTACTGGCGTTGATTCAGATCACCTGCTGCCTTGGCCTTGTGCTCCTCAGCCAGAAGCTTAACAGTGCTCTATCTGTCGGCTACAGCAACCAACAGCAATGGCGTAATCCACAGGACACTTTGTTGAGAAAAATCTGCGACAGCCTGTTAATTATCGCAGCATTATTACTGCTCGTGCCGCCATTATTGGCGGTTATCTTGGATGGACTGAACAGCGGGTTGCTTAACGTATTGCGCCAGCCTGCATTGTGGCAGGCATTTATCACCTCAGTGGTGATTGCTTTAGGCGCGGGGTTATTATGTGTTTTATTCACTATGATGCTGCTGTGGAGCAGCCGTGAGTTGTACCTGCGTCATTCCCCCCATTGGGGACAAGCAATGGAAATGAGTGGTTTGTTGATCCTTTCTATGCCGGGCATTGTATTGGCAACAGGATTCTTTCTGTTGCTCAACGATACCGTCGGCCTGCCCCGTTCACCCTATGGTCTGGTAATTTTAACCAACGCACTGATGGCAATTCCCTATGCGCTGAAAGTTCTGGATAATCCAATGAAAGATCTGGCGGCCCGCTATAATCCACTGTGTCGCTCCCTGAATATTCAAGGTATTAACCGACTGCGCTGGATTGAACTAAAAGCACTGAAAGTTCCGCTGGCACAAGCGCTGGCCTTTGCGTGTGTTCTCTCTATTGGAGATTTTGGCGTTGTCGCGCTATTTGGCAATGAAGATTTCCGTACTCTGCCCTTCTATCTCTACCAGCAAATCGGAGCTTACCGGAGTCAGGATGGCGCTATCACTGCTTTATTGCTGTTATTGTTATGTTTTATGCTGTTTAGTTTACTTGAACGCTTACCGAGACCACGTAATGCTTAAACTTGAAAATCTGACTTACCGCTATGAACATCTGGTGATGCGCTTTGACTTGCAAATTAAAGCCGGAGAACGTATCGCAATCCTAGGCCCTAGCGGGGCGGGTAAAAGTACACTCCTAAGCCTGATCGCCGGTTTTCAAACAGCAGAACGAGGTTCCCTATGGCTGAATGGGAAAAATCATACCAGCACGTCACCTGCTCAACGCCCAGTCTCCATGCTGTTTCAAGAAAATAATCTCTTCTCTCATTTGACAATTGAGCAAAATATTGGGCTAGGCTTACACCCCGGATTACACCTTAATAGCACGCAGAAACAGATATTACAGCAAATAGTCTCTCAAGTTTCGTTGGAAGATTGCCTGACCCGTCTGCCCGCTCAACTTTCTGGTGGACAACGGCAGCGGGCAGCATTAGCCCGTTGCCTAGTACGCCAACAGCCAATTTTATTACTTGACGAGCCATTTTCTGCCCTAGATCCGGCACTGCGTAATGAAATGCTGGTATTACTGGAACAAATTTGCCACGAACGCCAGCTTACATTACTGATGGTTTCCCATAATCTGGATGATGCCGCTCGTATAGCTGATCGCGCTTTATTAATCGTTGATGGCAATATCCATTATGACGGCTTAACAAATACACTGGTTGCCGGCACTGTTCCTGAAGCAGCTATTTTGGGGAAGAAGGTCGCTTCCATTTAGGCGTTATTAATGTCATTGCTATCAGAATAAACGGGAACAGGATATAGCTTAGTATTTAGATTATTTCCTTCTGTGACCAAAGTCTATATTTTAAAAATAAAACTGGGCAATATAAATCTTTTTTGTTATAAGTGTTTTTTATGTGTTAATTTTTCATAAAGGATTTAATAATGTCTAATTTGATTTATGCGACCATAAAAGGAAAGAACCAAGGGTTAATTTCAGCAGGCTGTTCTACTTTTGATTCTATTGGTAATAAATATCAAGAAAACCACCGGGATCAAATACTAGTTTACTCCGCTACCCATTCTTTAACGCGAGTACAACACGTAAGCCATCACCCTTTTAATATCATAAAACCCATCGATAAATCCTCTCCTTTACTTGGACTAGCAATTTCAAACAACGAAGAACTTCATATCCTGTTAGATTTTTATAGAACTTCATCAGAAGGTGCTCAAGAAAAGTTTTATTCAATAGAATTAACAAAAGCAAAAATAAATGCTTTTAATACTAATTACCCCCACTCTTTAACTCATGCAGAAAATCAACCAGAAGAGAGTATCTCTGTCATTTATCAAAATATAACGTGGAGTCATCACATTGCTGGTACTTCTGCTTATAGCATCAGAGATGATGAGGTTTATTAAGAATGAATCAATTGCGTGACAGGGTATTAAGTAATAATTTTTGTACATATAACCCAAATTCCAGGCCATCTTTTAGGCGATGGGATGAAATAGATGCTTCAATTTATCTTCTTAATCAATTTATTCCAGGCTCAGTAAATTATCTGGATGGTTATAAAGATGCATATGTGAAATATAACAGAAACCTAATTTTAAAATATGCCCATATAGAACAAATCCCGCCAAATCTTTTGGCTGGTGTTGCCAGAATAGAAGCGGGCGGTAAACCAGATATGTGGAAGTTAAACACTATTGCAATGAGGCAATGGCGTGAACAGGCTTTTAATCTTGATAAAACTCGCTCAAAAGGCTCAAATGAAACTTCTACGGGTATAGTTGCAATACAGATAAGACATGTAGCAGATATGATGGGTTTCGACTCAAATACATTAACAACAACAGACCAGTTAGAAATTGCAACTTGCCTTCAAATTGATGAATTTAATATTAAAATGGTTGCTCGTCATTTAAGAGATTTAATTCTCTATGATTATCCTAATGCAGATACCAAGAATTTAACAAAAGAACAATATATCATGGCTGGTTCTAGATATAACCGTGGTATAACAAGAAAAAAGGGAGATTTCATAAGAATAATGAACACTCCGCCTGAATTAAGCACTACTGATGAAAAAAAATGGATTTCTTACGGAGTAAGTATATATAAGCGGCTAGATTATTTAGATAATTTACTTAAAGGATAAAAAATGAAAACATCAGATATATTTACATTTTTTATGTTAAGTTTTTTATCCTTTGGATTAATTAACTCATTCGCTTTTCCTAGGGTTACAGACTTTTTTGACTTCAACTCAATTGATTGTGATATATGGCAATATGAAGATGGAGGCATTGATATAATCACTTCCATATTTATATTAATCCCACTTAGTCCTTTTTATATAGCCTGTTTTTACAAGTCATATGTTTTATTTAAAAGCAATAAAATTAGATCAATAAGCTATTTTATTTTTGCCTCCATTTTTATTCTTTATTGGTTCTATACTTACTACGTTAGATTTATGTTTTATTGCTAGATAAGATAAGAAAAATAGCTCTGGTTAAGTTATGAAATATAAAAATCTATCTCAATAGCAATTATCCATAGTAGATTATCATCCATAACTCATCTCTGGCGAATTTTTGTAAAATGGAACAATTTATTATTCCTACCCATAAAGCCAGCCGCTCTCTCAAACGTTACCGGATGGGTTACTCGTCAGATAAAATCTAAATATTCTCAAACAATTTTTTCTACTAATAATAACCAAATTTTAATAACCATGATTTTTAACAATTTAAATAAATAGTTATTTAGAGTATTAAATATTTAGGTTCGTCAGGCGTGCCTGCGAATATTGCTATTCTATATTCCGCCGTACCTTGTGCCGGAAATTATTATATATTAGCCAGACAAATGGGTGGTGATTATGAGGCAATGGTATCTATTATACCCTATGGATTTCAAGATGCATCGCGACGGCAAGGGAGTGAATCCCCGGGAGCATAGATAACTATGTGACCGGGGTGAGCGAGTGCAGCCAACAAAGAGGCAACTTGAAAGATAACGGGTATATCACATGGAATACGTTATTATCCATCATTACTGTAACTTTAATTATTGGTAGTATTGGATTATATAAATACACTTAAGAATAAAGCTAGATAATATTAAAATAGCAATACTAATAACGAATACAATACGTTTTATACGACTATATTCTTATAGATATATTCAATAATACCTGCCTATCTCACTTAATTTTCCATTCTTTGCAATAAAGAGATAGTTTCGGCAATGTTTCGATTATCATTTATGCACCACATCACAATATAGTGAGATTAGGCAACTGTATAAATAACCATGACTCAATGCTATAATTGTAGTTATTTTCAACAAATATAAGCGCCTGCCTCTATATGCAACAGAATCATGCTGAACAAGGTTTTATACTGACACGCCATTGGCGGGATACTCCCTCAGGTATTGAGGTGGAATACTGGCTGGCGACAGATCAGGGGCCACGTCATATAAAAATTCTTCACCAACAAGCTGTTGCTTTTATCTTGCAAGCTAATATGCCGCAGGTGGAAAAAATTCTGGCGCAAGAGCGCAACTACCATCTCCGCCCACTGTCATTGAAAGATTTCAATCGCCAGCCTGTCGCCGCGCTTTATTGCCAGCAATATCGCCAATTACAACGGATTGAGAAAGTGCTACAGCAACAGGAAATTCAAGTTTATGAAGCAGATATCCGTCCACCAGACAGGTTTATGATGGAACGTTTTATCACTGCTCCCATCTGGTTCAGTCAGGCGCCTAATGGTAGCTATCAGATGAAGCCTAACCCGGCTTATCGCCCAACATTGAAATGGGTATCCCTGGATATTGAAACCAGTCGGCATGGAGAACTCTATTCCATTGGATTAGCAGGATGTGATCAGCAAAAAGTATTTATGCTTGGCCCTGCTAACAGTAATGAGCACCCGGTAAATTTTGATTTGGAATATGTAGCAAGTCGTCCGCAAATGCTGGAAAGACTCAACGAGTGGCTGGAAAAATATGACCCTGACGCCATTATTGGCTGGAACCTGATTCAGTTCGATCTGCGGATTTTACAAAAACATGCTGAGCGCTACGGTGTTCCACTGAAATTTGGACGGGCTGGAGGGTCACTGGAGTGGCGGGAGCACGGCTTTAAACCGGGGCACTTTTTCGCTTCTACGGCCGGTCGGTTGATTATTGATGGTATTGAAGCACTGAAAACCGCTACCTGGAATTTTCCTTCTTTCAGTCTGGAATATGTCTCGCAAGAGCTATTGGGCGAAGGCAAAGCCATTGATACACCCTATCAGCGTATGGATGAGATTGACCGCCGTTTCCAGCAAGATAAGCCCGCACTGGCACAATATAATCTGCAAGACTGTATTCTGGTAAACCAGATTTTCGATAAAACCCACTTAATGAAGTTCCTGTTGGAAAGGGCAACAGTTACCGGTCTCGCCGTAGATCGCAGCGGCGGTTCAGTCACCGCTTTCACCCATCTTTACATGCCCAAAATGCACCGCATCGGTTATGTCGCCCCAAATCCAGGCGGGAAGCCTGAAGATAGCAGCCCCGGTGGTTTCGTGATGGATTCTCGCCCCGGCTTGTATGATTCAGTGCTAGTGTTGGATTATAAAAGTCTGTATCCCTCGATTATCCGCACTTTTCTTATCGATCCTGTCGGTATGGTGGAAGGTCTGGCACAGCCGGACAGCAAGCATGCGGTTCCCGGTTTTCGCAATGCCTTCTTTTCCCGTACTCAGCACTGTCTGCCTGATATCGTGACGCAAATCTGGCATGAACGTGACGCAGCAAAAAAACAGCATAACGCCCCATTATCACAAGCATTGAAGATCATCATGAACGCTTTCTACGGTGTTCTTGGGGCGGAAGGCTGTCGTTTCTTCGACCCGCGCCTAACGTCTTCCATTACTATGCGAGGCCACGAAATTATGCTCCAGACCAGAAAGCTGATTGAATCTCAAAACTATCAAGTTATCTACGGTGATACAGATTCTATCTTTATTTGGCTGAAACAGGCGCATGAAGAAGAATTGGCTCTCAGTATCGGCAAAGAACTTGCACGATTCGTTAACCAATGGTGGCAAAAACACCTGCAAGAACATTTTGGGCTTAAAAGCACCCTTGAGTTGGAATTTGAAACTCACTATCGCCGTTTTCTGATGCCAACCATCCGTGGGACTGAACAAGGCAGTAAAAAACGTTATGCCGGTCTGAGTGGCGACCGCATGGTCTATAAAGGTCTGGAAACGGTACGCACTGACTGGACGCCTCTGGCGCAAAATTTCCAGAAGCAACTGTATTCACTGATTTTTCATGAACAGCCTTATCAAGAGTTTATCCGTGGTTATGTTACCAGTACCCTAAAAGGAAAATTTGATGATAAACTAATCTACCGTAAAAGGTTGGGCCGGAAGTTGTCTGACTATCAGCGCAATGTACCACCCCATGTAAGGGCAGCAAGGCTGGCAGATGAATACAATCTGCAACATAACCGGCCCTTGCAGTACCAAAATGGGGGTTGGATAAGCTATGTCATGACACAATCCGGGCCGGAACCACTGGAAAATCTGCATTCATCACCAGACTATGATCACTATATCAATAAGCAACTTCAGCCTATCGCTGATGCTATCCTGCCGTTTTTACGGGATGATTTTATAACTTTACTCACCGGACAGATGGTAATGCCTTTTGACTGATTACTATTTTTTGCAGGTGACGACCGGCTTTGCTTCCATTAACATATCGCCCCTTTGACGAGTGATAAGGGAATTAACGGGGTGTTTTGCTGTTGCCCATTATCTCCGTTAGACCAAATAAAAAGCTGTCGTCCTCCACCTATGAATAACATTATCTAACAGAAACTGAGTTAAAATTTATGCCATTTACCCTCGGTCAACGCTGGATCAGCGATACAGAAAGCGAACTTGGATTAGGAACCGTTGTTGCACTGGACGCACGAATGGTCACTTTGCTCTTTCCTGCCAGCGGCGAAAACCGCCTCTATGCACGCAATGATTCCCCTATTACCCGTGTTATGTTTAACTCGGGGGATGTTGTCACCAGCCATGAAGGCTGGCAACTCAAAGTGGATGAAGTCCAACTAGAAAATGGCCTGCTGATTTATACAGGCACACGACTTGATACTCTGGAAGAGAATATCAGTCTGCGCGAAGTGCTCCTTGACAGTAAACTTACCTTCAACAAACCACAGGATCGCCTGTTTGCTGGTCAGATTGACCGTATGGACCGCTTTGCCTTGCGTTTTCGCGCCCGTAAATATCAAAGCGAACAATTTAAACTGGCTGAAAGCGGCTTGCGGGGTATCCGCGCCAGCCTGATCCCTCATCAACTTCATATCGCTAATGAAGTCGGCAAACGCTACGCGCCAAGGGTTCTATTGGCCGATGAAGTCGGTTTAGGTAAAACCATCGAAGCCGGGATGATCATCCACCAGCAATTGCTGGCCGGTCGTGCTGAACGCGTTCTGGTGATTGTGCCGGAGAGCCTTCAACATCAATGGCTGGTAGAAATGCTACGCCGTTTCAATCTGCGTTTTGCCCTGTTTGACGATAGCCGCTATACCGAAGCACGACACGACAGTGATAATCCATTTGAAACAGAACAATTGATACTCTGTTCACTGGATTTTGTCCGCCGTAATAAACAGCGTTTTGAGCATATGCTTGAAGCTAGCTGGGATTTGATGGTAGTGGATGAAGCTCACCATCTGGCCTGGAGCGAGGATGCTCCTAGCCGTGAATATCAGGTTGTCGAACAGTTATCTGAACAGATCCCCAGTGTATTGCTATTGACTGCAACACCAGAACAGCTAGGGCAGGAAAGCCATTTTGCTCGTCTACGCCTACTTGATCCAAACCGCTTCCACGATTATCAAGCTTTTATTGACGAACAACAAAAATACCGTCCAGTTGCCGATGCTGTCACACTGCTATTATCCGGTGAACAGCTTAATAATAATCAATTAAACCTAATGGGTGAGTTGATTAGTGAGCAGGATATTGAGCCTCTGCTGAAAGCCGCCAATAGTAACAGTGATGAAAGTGAAACTGCACGCCGTGAACTGATTTCCATGCTGATGGATCGTCATGGCACCAGCCGTATTCTGTTCCGTAATACCCGTAATGGCGTAAAAGGCTTCCCCCGTCGCGAACTGCACCAGATCAAGTTGCCTCTGCCATCCCAATATCAGACCGCTATTAAAGTCTCCGATATTATGGGTGCTAAAAAATCACTGGAAGCTCGCGCATGGGATATGCTCTACCCAGAACAAATTTATCAGGAGTTTGAAGGCGAAAACGCTACCTGGTGGAACTTTGATCCCCGCGTAGAGTGGCTACTTGGTTTTCTGATGGCAAATCGTCATGAGAAAGTGCTGGTAATTTGTGCTAAAGCAACCACTGCTCTGCAACTGGAACAGGTACTACGTGAGCGCGAAGGGATTCGTGGCGCTGTTTTCCATGAAGGTCTATCACTGATTGAACGTGATCGCGCCGCAGCCTATTTTGCTTCCGAAGAAGAAGGAGCTCAGGTATTACTGTGTTCCGAAATTGGCTCAGAAGGCCGCAACTTCCAGTTCGCTAACCAATTAGTGATGTTTGATTTACCATTCAATCCAGATTTACTAGAACAACGTATCGGACGCCTGGATCGTATCGGCCAAAGCCGTGATATCCAGATTAGTGTGCCTTATCTGGAAAATACCGCCCAAGCTGTCCTGATTCGTTGGTATCACGAAGGTTTGGATGCATTCGAGTATACCTGCCCAACCGGTCGTACTATTTATGATCACTATTATGAAACTCTGCTGAACTATCTTGCCAAACCCAATAGTCAGGAAAAATTTGGTGAATTTATTGATCAGTGCCGCCAGCAACATGAGCAACTCAAACAGCAACTGGAGCAAGGCCGTGACCGGCTGCTGGAAATGAACTCCAACGGTGGCGAACATGGTTTGCAACTGGCAGAAAAAATTTCAGAGTATGATAATGATACTGATTTGGTGAACTTCTCACTCAACTTATTTGATATCGTTGGTATTAATCAGGAAGATCGCAATGACAACATGATAGTGCTGACACCATCCGATCATATGCTGGTCCCAGATTTCCCTGGGTTACCCAAAGATGGTTGTACTATCACCTTTAATCGTGAACAGTCCCTGTCTCGTGAAGATGCTCAGTTTATCAGTTGGGAGCACCCAATTATCCGTAATGGATTGGATCTGATCCTTTCCGGCGATACGGGTAGCTGTGCGGTATCCCTTTTGAAAAATAAAGCATTACCTGTTGGAACCCTGCTGGTAGAACTGATCTACGTAGTTGAAGCTCAAGCTCCGAAACACCTGCAATTGACCCGTTTCCTTCCACCAACGCCATTGCGGATACTGATGGACCTGAAAGGCAATAATCTGGCTGGTCAGGTGGAGTTTGAAAGCTTTAACCGCCAACTTAATGCAGTGAATCGTCATACTGCAAGTAAACTAGTCAATGCGGTACAAAAAGAAGTTCACGCTATTTTGCAACAGGCCGAAGGTTTAGTAGAAACTCAGGCTCAATCATTGATTGAACAAGCGAAACAGCAAGCAGATGAAAATCTCACTGCTGAACTTTCCCGTTTGGAAGCATTGAAGGCCGTCAATCCAAATATTCGTGATGATGAATTGGAAGCCATTGAATCCAATCGCCAACAGTTGCTGCTTAACTTAAATCAGGCAGGCTGGCGTCTGGATGCTATTCGCCTTGTTGTCGTTACGCATCAGTAAATATTAGCAATACCCGGAGGCTAAACCGGAATGGGGTAAACTTTACTAAGCACCCTATTCCATGCCTCCCCTAATATTCAGCTACCGGAGCCTCAATGGAAGCTTATAACCCTCCTACCGATCCTTGGTTACATGTGCTTTATCAGGATCAACATATCATCGTAGTCAATAAACCCAGCGGGTTACTTTCTGTTCCCGGTCGGGCAGAAGAACATAAAGACAGTATTATGACGCGGATACAACTACAGTTTCCCACAGCAGAATCTGTTCACCGGCTAGATATGGCAACCAGCGGCGTGATGGTAGTTGCATTAACCAAAAACGCAGAGCGTGAATTGAAACGCCAATTCCGTGAACGAGAACCGGAAAAAACCTATATTGCGCGGGTTTGGGGACGTCTGGAACCAAAAACTGGTCTTGTCGATTTACCGCTGATTTGTGACTGGCCGAACCGACCAAAGCAGAAAGTGTGTTTTGAAACCGGGAAATCGGCTCAAACTGAATACGAAGTACTCGCTTACGAAGATGAGGCAACTCGAGTAAAACTCTCACCGATAACCGGTCGTTCACATCAGCTCAGAGTACATATGCTAGCACTTGAACATCCGATTCTGGGAGATCGGTTTTATGCTCACCAGCAGGCAAGAGCAATGGCGCCTCGCCTGCAATTACATGCACAAGAGTTATATATCACACATCCGGCCTATGGAACGCCAATGCATTTTCAGTGTAAAGCCGATTTTTGATTAATAGACAAATACAGTAACCGAATCCAATGAAGCCAATATCAAACATAAGGCCAAGCCACAACAAGCCAAAAGAACACGGATATTTGCCATTTTTTGCCTTCCTCCTAAATTAAAACAAAATAAAACATAAAATATTCTAATATTTTAGAGAAATAAAAAATAAACTCAACAGCCGTAGGGGATGTTATTCCCCTATATATTTAGTGGCATGTTTTTAAAGATAAAAAAATAGCCTATTTAAAACCCTTCTCTTTTTTAATGAGATCATAGGCAGCCTGAATTGATTGGGCCTTTTGTTTAGCAATCTCCATCATTTCCGGTGGTAAACCTTTTGCCACCAGCTTATCCGGATGGTGTTCACTCATCAATCTACGATAGGCACGTTTAATTGTCGTCGCGTCATCCTTTTCACGCACACCTAACACCTTACAAGCGTCCGCAAGTGTTGGCCCCTGTGCGGCCCTCTGATAACCGCCATACTGCCGTTGCCGCCACTCTCCTCCATCACCGAAATTGCGGCCACCTTCCATCATGGCAAGGAATTGTTCAAATTGGTTACGAGAGATCCCAAGTTCATCAGCAATAATAAACAGCACCTTCCTCTCATTCGGATGCAATTGCCCATCAGAAAATGCAGCCTGTAATTGGATCTCCAAAAACATGCGAACTAAGTCAGACCGGCCAAAACAGGCACGACGCAATTGTCTTAGTGTCTCACGCAAAGGAAAATTGGGCTCTTTACCTTCACGAAAAGCCTGCTGTGCTGCTATCCTGGCTTGTCCGTGAAGTTGCATGCGATCCATTAACTGGCTCGCAAGACGAATATCTGTTTCAGTCACCCGCCCTTTTGATTTAGTAATATGCCCCAGCACCTGAAAAGTACTACTGAAAAATAGCAATTGACGAGACTGATTATTTGCAAAAAAACCTTGGTTTCTCCGTGCACTCGCCCTATCAAGCATATGACCAATAAACAGACCAATGACAATACCCCAAAAGCCGGCCCCAGACACAACACCAAAAATCAGCCCAAGCAATTTTCCCCAATAATGCATATACTCCTCAATTCACCAATGCTCTGAGTGTAGTTTTGCATTATCATACTATTCATTCAGCTCCGTGCCTAACGGCAAGATAAGTAAAGGCATGACTTTACACTGGCGCATATTCATCGAGTGCGCTAGTCTCTTGAGGTTTGCCCGGCATAATGCCACTGATGATGGAACCGCATAAATATCTATGAAGAAATGTTATCCAACTTTGCTGGCCACAACGGTATGGGCCGCACTTTATGGTCAGCATGCGCATGCTGATCTCGCAGCACAGTGTATGCTGGGTATACCTGTTTATGATCAGCCAATAATTAATGGCGATCTCAATCAACTTCCTATCAATATTCTGGCAGATGATTCACACGCAGATTATCCACGTTCTGCTAAATTTATCGGTAATGTTAATATTAAACAGGGTAATAAGACCCTAACCGCAGATAAAGTACAACTTGATCAAACAGAAGATGAAGTTCCGTTAAGAACCGTGACTGCAACGGGTAATGTTCATTATGATGACCCTCTGATTATTCTAAAAGGGCCACGTGCCTGGTCTAATTTAAATAATAAAGATACCGATATGTATCAGGGTGATTATCAGATGGTCGGGCGTCAAGGACGCGGCACCGCAGACAAAATGAAACTGCGTGGTGAAAACCGTTATGCCATTCTGGATAATGGTACCTTTACTTCCTGCCTGCCGGGTAATGATAGCTGGAGCGTTGTCGGTTCCGAAGTCATTCTCGATCGCGAAGAAGAAGTGGCCGAAATATGGAATGCCCGTTTCAGAATGGCTAACATTCCCGTATTTTATAGCCCGTATCTTCAATTACCGATCGGTAATAAACGCCGTTCAGGGTTTCTTATTCCTAACGCCAGCTATTCCAAAAAAGCCGGCTTTGAATTTCAGCTGCCTTATTACTGGAATATCGCACCGAATTATGATGCGACGATTACACCGCACTATCTCAGTAATCGTGGTTTAAAACTGGATAATGAATTCCGCTACTTAACCAAAGCTGGCACCGGTACCCTTGCTCTCGACTGGCTGAATAACGATGAGCAATATGTCAAAGACAAAAAGACAAACACACGTACCGCCAGAGAGAGTGATAATCGCTGGTTATTCTACTGGAGACACAGTGGTGTGATGGATAGAGTATGGCGTTTTAATATCGACTATACCAAAGTCAGTGATCCCGAATATTTTTCTGATTTCAGCTCTCAATATGGTTCCACCACCGATGGCTACGCTACGCAAAAATTCAGTCTGGGCTATGCTCAACAGAACTGGAATGCCACGCTATCAACTAAACAATTCCAGATTTTTTCTAAAGATACCAGTAGAAAAGCCTACAGAGCTGAACCACAGTTAGATTTGAACTATTACAAAAACGATCTGGGGCCATTTGACCTGAAAGTCTATGGTCAGGCGGCAAAATTCACCAGTGTAGGTAAAAACAACCCGGAAACAACCCGCTGGCATCTGGAACCCTCCATTAACCTGCCACTCTCCAATGGCTGGGCCAGTATGAATAATGAAGTTAAGCTGATGGCGACTCACTATCAGCAGGATATTCCCAAGGCTCTTGAGAATGCTGAATATAAAGAATCTGTTAACCGGGTTCTGCCACAGTTCAAAAGCGAAGCCAAAATGGTGTTTGAGCGTTCAACATACCTGAACAGCAATTACACTCAAACGCTAGAACCGCAGGTTCAGTATCTGTATGTGCCATACAAAGACCAAGATAATATCAACAACTTCGACTCATCTTTACTACAAACCGACTATACCGGCCTGTTCCGTGACCGCTTTTATGGTGGCCTGGACCGTATTTCATCTGCCAATCAAGTGACTACCGGTCTCACTACCCGCCTTTATGATGAAGGTTTAGTTGAACGTTTTAACCTGTCATTAGGTCAAATCTATTACTTTGAACGTCCACGCACCGGTAAAGAAACCATCATCAACAGTAAAGATAATACAGGTATGATGACCTGGGCAGGTGATACTTACTGGAAAATTAATGATTCCTGGGGCTTGAAAGGTGGCATGCAATACGATACTCGCCTAGGTAGCGTAACGATGGGAAATGCAGTGCTAGAATATCGCCGTGATGAAGACCGACTTGTGCAATTGAACTATCGTTTTGTTGACAGAGATTATATCCAAGCTACAGCTAAGAGCGCTCCGGCTTTCCAGCAAGGGATTTCTCAAGTCGGTCTGGTTACAAGTTGGCCGTTAAGTGATCGCTGGGGTTTCGTAGGCGCTTACTACTACGATACTAAAGAACAGCAACCGGCAAGTCAGTTAGTGGGTTTGCAGTACAACACTTGTTGCTGGGCAATCAACGTTGGCTATGAACGCAAGATCATTGGTTGGAAAGACAGCGATAGCGAATATGACAACAAATGGTCATTTAACTTTGAACTTCGTGGCTTAAGTAACAATCATAGTTTGGGTAGCCAGAAAATGTTGAAGTCTGGCATCATGCCATACCAACGAGCATTCTGACGCCAAGAACATTTTGATATTAAACACGATAAATCCGCTATTGCGGAACCTACATATGATGGGAAAAGTATGAAGAACTGGAGAACTCTCATTTTCGGATTGATGTTTTCAGTGAGTACTGCCTTCGCTGCACCTCAGCAAATGGATAAAATTGCTGCGGTCGTTAATAACGGAGTGGTACTGGAAAGCGACATCAACAACCGCTTACAATCTGTCAAACTGGATGCGCAACATGCCGGCCAGCAAATACCGGATGAACAAACGCTACGTCATCAGATCCTTGAACGTCTGATTATGGATAATATCCTGCTACAAATGGCAAAACAGATGGGAATCACCATTCCTGATCAAGCATTGGATTCTACAATTGCCAATATTGCAGCTCAGAACCACATCACTGTGGAACAAATGAAACATCGCATTACTGCTGACGGAATGAGTTTCGATACTTACCGTGATCAAATCCGTAAAGAGATGATGATAGCAGAGGTGCGCAATAATGAAGTTCGCCGTCGTGTCACCATTTTGCCTCAAGAGATCGACGCCTTAGTTAAACAAATTAGCAACCAGAATACTAACGATACAGAACTGAATATCAGCCATATTCTGATCCCATTGCCAGAAAACCCAGATCAGGCGCAAATGGAAAAAGCCATGACGGTAGTGCAGAAAATTATGTCTGAACTTAAACATGGCGTTGATTTCGGTAAATTGGCTATCGCCTACTCTGCTGATCCACAAGCGCTGAAAGGCGGCAACATGGGTTGGAGTCGGCTTGAGGAATTACCAACCCTGTTTGCTGAACAACTACAATCCGCTCCAAAAGGAGCCATCGTTGGCCCAATCCGTTCCGGTGTTGGTTTCCATATTCTCAAAGTCAATGATATCCGTGGCGGTACCCCAACTATCGCCGTCACTGAAGTTCACGCCCGCCATATTCTATTAAGAACTTCTCCTGTCATGACCGATGATCAAGCGCGCACCAAGTTGCAGCAAATCGCCAGTGATATTCGCAGCGGAAAAACTGATTTTGCCGATGCCGCAAAAGAGTTTTCAGACGACCCTGGCTCAGCCCTACGTGGTGGTGATCTCGGCTGGACTACCCCTGATATCTATGATCCTGCTTTCCGCGACGCGTTAATGCGCCTGAATAAAGGTGAAATCAGTCAACCTGTTCACTCATCTTTTGGCTGGCATCTAATCCAACTATTGGATACCCGCAAAGTTGATAAAACAGACGCCGCTCAGAAAGATCGCGCTTACCGTATGTTGTTCAACCGTAAATTCACCGAAGAAGCACAAAGCTGGATGCAGGAACAACGCGCCTCAGCTTATGTGAAAATTTTAGATGGCAGCGATGCACAACAATAAACCGATTATTATCAATAAACCAATTGTTATTACCCCCGGCGAGCCTGCCGGGGTTGGACCCGACTTAACGGTTGCTCTCGCTCAACAAAGTTGGCCAATGCAATTGGTCGCTTGCGCAGACCCCAGCCTGCTTCTCGACAGAGCCAGACAACTTAATTTACCTTTGCAATTACAAGAATACTCTGCTGACAAAATCCCCGAGCCACAGGCTGCCGGGACGTTGACAATATTGCCAGTTCCTCTTCATGCTCCCGCAATCGCCGGTGAATTGAATCAAGAAAACGGCAGATATGTCACCGAAACACTGGCGCGAGCCTGTGACGGCTGTTTAAACGGAGAATTCTCAGCATTAGTCACAGGACCGGTTCATAAAGGGAATATCAATGATGCCGGCGTGCCTTTTATCGGCCATACCGAATTCTTTGCCGATCGCAGTGGATGCCAGCGAGTCGTCATGATGCTTGCAACAGAAGAACTTCGGGTTGCCCTGGCTACGACTCATCTGCCGATTGTTGATGTACCAAAGTCCATCACTTTCGATAGTCTGCGGGAAGTGATTACTATTCTTAACCATGATTTGAAAACAAAGTTCGGCCTGGCAAAACCCTGTATTTATGTCTGTGGTCTGAATCCCCATGCGGGAGAGGGCGGCCATATGGGACGGGAAGAGATTGATGTTATTATTCCTGCGTTAGCCAGCCTGAGAGCAGAAGGCATCGTGCTGGAAGGCCCTTTACCGGCAGATACCCTGTTTCAACCTAAATATCTTCAACATGCAGACGCCGTACTCTCGATGTATCACGACCAAGGATTACCCGTGTTAAAATACCAAGGTTTTGGCAGAGCAGTGAATATTACATTAGGTCTGCCATTTATCCGTACTTCGGTCGATCATGGCACAGCACTGGAACTGGCTGGAACAGGTCAAGCTGATGTGGGAAGTTTCATCACCGCATTAAATTTAGCAATTAAAATGATACAAAACAGTAATGAATAACAGAGTCCACCAAGGGCACTTTGCCCGTAAACGTTTCGGGCAAAACTTCTTAACCGATCAATTTGTCATTGATAGTATTGTTGCCGCTATCAATCCACAACCTGGCCAGGCAGTATTGGAAATTGGCCCCGGTCTTGGAGCATTGACAGAACCGGTCGGCGAGCGCATGGATAAAATGACCGTAGTTGAACTCGACCGCGATTTAGCCGCTCGTCTACAAATTCATCCAAAATTAAAAGATAAACTTACCATTATCCAGCAAGATGCCATGACGGTTAATTTTGGCGAATTATCTCAGCAAATAGGGGAGCCGCTGCGCGTCTTTGGTAATTTACCTTATAATATTTCCACGCCGTTAATGTTCCACCTTTTCAGCTATACTAATGCTATTGCTGATATGCATTTTATGTTACAAAAAGAGGTGGTAAACCGTCTGGTAGCCGGCCCCGGAAGTAAAGCTTTCGGGCGTTTGAGCGTCATGGCCCAATATTATTGTCAGGTTATCCCTGTGCTGGAAGTACCGCCAACCGCGTTTACTCCCGCACCTAAAGTCGATTCAGCCGTTGTACGTCTGATACCGCACAAAAGCATACCTCGCCCCGTCAAAAATATTCGTATGCTGAGCCGGATCACGACTCAAGCTTTCAACCAACGGCGTAAAACCATCCGTAACAGCCTCGGTGATCTTTTTACTGTAGAACAGCTAACAGAACTTGGTATCGATCCAGGTACTCGTGCAGAAAATATTTCTGTTGAGCAGTACTGTAAAATGGCAAACTGGCTATCAGAACAACCTGAAATGCAGTCATAGCAGGAGTCAATTATGATTAATACGCCCAGGGTTTCTATTCAGGTACAAAGTGTTTATGTAGAAAGTCAATCGTGTCCCGATCAACAGCGTTTCGTTTTTGCCTATACAATCACTATCCGAAATCTTGGGCGCGAACGGGTCCAGTTAATTAATCGTTACTGGCTGATTACCAACAGTAATAACCATCAAACAGAAGTTCAGGGGGAAGGCGTTGTTGGTGAGCAACCCATAATCCAGCCAGGGACCGAATACCGTTACACCAGCGGCGCGATATTGGAAACACCGTTGGGTACTATGGAAGGCCATTATGAAATGATCGACCACAATGGTGAGCCATTTCGCGTTGCCATTCCGGTTTTCCGTCTGGCTATCCCAACGTTGATTAATTGATTATGTCTACATATCTCATTGGTGATATTCATGGCTGCTATCGTGAATTACGAGCTTTATTAACTAAAGTCGATTTTGATCCTAAAAAAGACACATTGTGGTTAACGGGAGATTTAGTTGCCCGTGGTCCGGACTCTCTTAAAGTTCTCCGGTATGTTAAACAGTTAGGTTCAGCCGCAAAAATAGTATTAGGCAATCACGATCTCCATTTATTAGGAGTTTATGCCGGGATCAGCCGTAATAAACCTAAAGATAAAATTGATACGTTACTGTCTGCGCCAGATGCCGACGAATTAATTAATTGGCTACGCAAACAACCGTTACTACAGTGCGATGATGATCTAAAACTGCTCATGACACATGCTGGTATTACGCCTCAATGGGATTTAGAAACAGCCAAAATGTGCGCCAGCGAAGTTGAAACCATGCTCAACAGTAGCAGTTACCCTCTGTTTCTCAATTCCATGTATGGCGATATGCCAAACAACTGGTCGCCAGAACTCTCTGGACTGGCACGTTTGCGTTTCAGTACTAATGCATTGACACGTATGCGTTACTGTTTTCCAAATGGTCAGTTGGACATGTTGTGCAAAGATAAGCCCGAAAACGCCTCTGCGCCGCTAAAACCCTGGTTTGAACTGCCACGCCAGATCCCATCAGAGTACGCCATCATTTTCGGTCACTGGGCATCATTAGAAGGCCAGGGAACACCCGACGGATTTTATGCATTGGATACAGGTTGTTGTTGGGGAGGACAACTGACGATGCTACGTTGGGAAGATAAACAATACTTCACACAATCATCGTTACCGCAGTAAAACAGCATTAAAGCCAGACACGCCGTGAAAAAAGCTCATCGGCGTGTTCTATCAATTAGAGGCGACGTTGTAAAATCTCAAAACAGTAGCTGTGAGAATTTAATTCATCGGCATCATGGTATTCAGTAAATTCAGAATCCCATTCATCCGGTTCATAGTCAGGAAAATGCGTATCACCGATCACTTCTGCATCAATGTGCGTCAGGTACATACGACTCGCTTGTGAAATAAATTGGTCATAAACTTTACCGCCACCCATGACCATAACCTCTTCTGCATCACCCGCCACAGCCAGTGCTTCATCAACTGAACTGACCCAAGTTACACGTTCATCATTACCCGGCTGATTACTCAATACAATATTGAGCCTTCCCGGTAACGGGCGACCTATAGATTCATAAGTGACTCGCCCCATAATAACGGGTTTATTCAATGTATTACGTTTAAACCAGGCTAAATCCCCCGGCAGATTCCACGGCATTTTACTCTCCATGCCGATAACCCGATCCATAGCTAAAGCAGCGATCAAGCTGATATTCATTAAGCCACCTTATAGGCAAATAGTATAAAAATTGATGACACTATACGGAAAGGGATGTACCCAGTCGATAGGCTCAACACCTTCTTAAGTACAAAAAATTAATTTATACTTGGTTTATTACTTAAGACATTTATTGATCAAAATAATAACAAAACTAATATTAACTATAGGGTACATTATGCTGGAAACATCACTAATCGTCATCACTATCTCAACGTTAGGTATGCTCTCTCCCGGTCCTGATTTCTTTCTGGTAGTCAAAAATGCCATACGTTACCAACGTTCTGCCGCTATGATGACAGTTATGGGCTTAATCGCCGCTATCGCTTGCCATATGGTTTACTGTGTCGCCGGGTTGGCGATTGTTATCACCACAACACCGTGGCTATTTAATCTGATGAAATATGCTGGAGCGGCTTATCTTATTTGGATTGGGATCAATAGCTTGTTTTCTCGCGGAGGGAATACTCTCACTCTCGATGCTCAACCACGACAGATCATCACTTTCAAAAAAGCGTTTATGCAGGGGTTTTTATGTAATTTGCTCAATCCCAAAGCAACGTTGTTCTTCCTGGCAATATTTACTCAGTTACTAAATATCAATTCTAGTGTTGGTGAGAAATTGTGGTATGCCTCTATTATCTGGGGACTGGCGGTTATCTATTGGCCACTGTTAGTCATATTAATTCAAAGCGCACCAGTACGCCGCGGATTAGCTAAAACTCAGAAAGTTATTGATAAACTACTAGGTATTGTTTTGATTGGCTTAGGTGTCAAAGTAGCTCTGGGATAACAGACAGTGATTCTTTCTCTTTAATTTTTCAATAAACATAAAAAGTGCGCCTAATAAAGCGCACTTTTTTATTACTTCAATTAATCAAAATACAGACTAACTTTTAATTGCCGCATGCATTTCCTGTACAGAAATCACCTGCTCAGTTGGATCTGCACTCAGTGCCATCGTTGTCGCAAATCCACCATTCAATGTGGTGTCATAATGCACTTTATATTGCAGTGCACTACGGCGAATAAGTTTGGAATCCTCAATTGCCTGACGACCGGCAGTCGTATTTACAATATAGCTATATTCACCATTTTTGATTCTATCCTGAATATGCGGACGCCCTTCGTGAACTTTGTTCACCAGACGAGGGTTAATCCCCGCTTCACCGAGCACAACCGCAGTACCATGAGTCGCATCCAGTTCAAAGCCCTGTTTCAGCAACTTAGCGGCCAAATCCACGACTCGGCCTTTATCACCTTCACGCACTGACAGAAGCGCTCTACCACTTTGTGGCATTTTGGCGCTACACCCCAATAGTGCTTTTGAGAAAGCTTCGGCAAATGTACGCCCAACGCCCATTACTTCTCCAGTTGACCGCATTTCAGGCCCAAGAATCGGATCTACACCTGGAAATTTGTTGAAAGGCAATACAACCTCTTTCACCGAATAGTATGGAGGTATGATCTCTTGAGTTGCACCTTGCTCAGCCAGAGATTGACCAACCATCACTCGAGCTGCAACTTTCGCTAGTGGTAAACCGGTCGCTTTAGAAACAAATGGCACAGTACGAGCTGCACGCGGGTTAACTTCAATCAGATAAACCTCGTCATTCTTGACGGCAAACTGGACATTCATCAAACCACGCACACCTAATTCAAATGCCAGTTTTTCTACCTGCTTACGCATAACATCCTGAATTTCCTGACTTAAGGTGTAAGCAGGCAGTGAGCAAGCTGAGTCGCCGGAATGCACACCTGCCTGCTCAATATGTTCCATAATGCCGCCGATCAAGACACGCTCACCGTCACAGATAGCGTCAACGTCCACTTCCACGGCATCATCAAGGAAACAATCAAGCAATACCGGGGCATCATTAGAGACACTAACCGCAGTCTGGAAGTAACGGCGTAAGTCAACTTCGTCATATACGATTTCCATCGCGCGGCCACCCAAAACATAAGATGGACGAACCACCAACGGATAACCGAGAATGTTTGCCTTCTCAACTGCGCGTTCTATCGTGGTTACTGTGGCATTTTCAGGCTGTTTCAGGCCAAGACGATTTACTGCCTGTTTGAAACGTTCACGATCTTCCGCACGATCAATCGCATCCGGGCTGGTACCAATAATAGGAACACCGGCGATTTCTAGTTCACGAGCCAATTTCAGCGGAGTCTGCCCACCATAATGCACAATCACCCCTTTTGGCTGTTCAACACGTACAATCTCAAGAACATCTTCCAAAGTCACCGGTTCGAAATAGAGACGGTCCGAAGTATCATAATCTGTTGAAACGGTTTCTGGGTTACAGTTCACCATGATGGTTTCATACCCATCTTCACGCAGTGCCAGGGCTGCATGAACACAACAATAGTCGAATTCAATCCCTTGCCCGATACGATTAGGGCCACCACCCAATACCATGATTTTTGGCCTATCACTATTCGGATTAGCCTCACACTCATCTTCATAAGTGGAATACATGTATGCAGTATCAGTCGCAAATTCTGCCGCACAGGTATCAACGCGCTTATAAACCGGATACAGATTATATTTGTGGCGCAGCTTGCGGATCTCTTTTTCGGCCACACCGACCAGTTTTGCCAAACGCGCATCAGCAAAACCTTTGCGTTTCAGATGACGCAGGAAGTCGGCCGTCAAGCTGTTAATGCCCTGCTCTGCCACCTGCTCTTCCAATCGCACCAGTTCTTCAATTTGTACTAAGAACCAGCGATCAATATCAGTCAGGTTAAACACACCATCAACAGACATACCCGCACGGAAAGCATCGGCGATATACCAGATACGTTCAGCACCTGCATCTTTTAATTCGCGACGAATTCTAGTCAGTGCTTCTGGATCATCTAAATTGACTTTCGGATCAAAACCGGTTGCCCCAATTTCCAAACCACGCAATGCTTTTTGCAAAGATTCTTGCTGAGTACGGCCAATCGCCATCACCTCACCAACAGATTTCATCTGGGTTGTCAGCCGATCATTAGCGCCAGCAAATTTCTCGAAATTAAAGCGAGGAACTTTAGTGACTACGTAGTCGATAGAAGGTTCAAAGGAAGCTGGCGTGCGACCACCGGTGATATCATTCATCAATTCGTCAAGGGTATAACCCACCGCCAATTTAGCGGCAATTTTAGCGATCGGGAAACCTGTCGCTTTCGAAGCCAGCGCAGAAGAGCGGGAAACACGTGGATTCATTTCGATGATAACTAAACGGCCATTTTTTGGGTTCACTGCAAACTGTACGTTAGATCCCCCAGTTTCCACACCGATTTCACGCAATACCGCCATCGAAGCGTTACGCATGATTTGATACTCTTTATCCGTCAGTGTTTGCGCCGGAGCAACCGTGATGGAATCACCGGTGTGAATCCCCATCGCATCAAAGTTTTCAATCGAGCAGACGATAATGCAGTTATCATTTTTATCCCGCACAACCTCCATTTCATACTCTTTCCAACCAATCAGAGATTCATCAATCAAGAGTTCGTTGGTTGGTGAAAGATCCAAGCCACGCTCACAAATTTCTTCGAATTCTTCACGGTTATAAGCAATACCTCCTCCGCTTCCTCCCATAGTAAAGGAAGGACGGATAATACAAGGAAAGCCAACTTTATCAGCAACCGCCAGCGCTTCTTCCATTGAATGGGCGATACCAGAACGCGGAGTTTCCAATCCAATCTTTTTCATTGCTATATCGAAACGGCGACGATCTTCTGCTTTATCAATCGCATCGGCGGTAGCTCCAATCATGGTAACGCCGAACTCTTCCAGTACTCCCTGACGCTCCAGTTCTAGCGCACAGTTGAGTGCAGTTTGTCCGCCCATTGTTGGCAGAATCGCATCAGGACGCTCTTTTTCAATGATTTTACGCACCACTTCCCAGTGGATCGGCTCAATATAAGTGGCATCGGCCATCTCTGGATCAGTCATAATGGTAGCAGGGTTCGAGTTCACCAGAACAACACGATAACCTTCTTCTCGTAACGCCTTACAGGCTTGTGCTCCTGAATAGTCGAATTCACAAGCCTGACCAATAACAATTGGGCCAGCACCCAGAATCAGGATACTTTTAATATCAGTACGTTTTGCCATTTTATTTTCTCCTGATTACTTGGTGTTATGACGATTATTTTTCTGACAATACTGTTCAATTAGGTCAATAAAGTGATCAAATAACGATGCTGTTTCATGTGGGCCAGGGCTGGCTTCTGGATGCCCCTGGAAACTGAATGCGGGTTTATCCGTGCGATGAATCCCTTGCAACGTACCGTCAAACAGAGATTTATGAGTAACGTTCAGATTTGACGGTAGTGATTCTTCATCTACAGCAAAACCGTGGTTTTGGGCAGTGATCATGACAACATTACATTCAAGATCCTTTACCGGATGGTTAGCACCATGATGGCCGAATTTCATTTTCATGGTTTCCGCGCCACTCGCTAATGCCAGCAATTGGTGTCCAAGACAGATACCAAAGATTGGAATCTCTGTCTCAAGTAGGGTTTTAATTGCTTCGATTGCATAGTCACAAGGTGCTGGATCCCCCGGTCCATTAGATAAGAAAATACCATCTGGATTCAGTTTCAGTACATCTTCAGCCGGTGTCTGGGCAGGAACAACTGTCAAGCGGCAGCCACGATCCACCAACATTCGCAAAATATTTCGTTTTGCACCAAAGTCATAAGCAACAACATGATAAGGCAGATCCTGCTCTTGCTTATCTTCCGGTAATCCCCCCGCCAGTGTCCAGCTCCCCTGTAACCACGGATAAATCTGTTTAGTCGTCACCTCTTTTGCTAAATCCATCCCCTCCAGTCCCGGAAACGCCTGCGCTTTTTCCAGTGCAACCTGAGCATCAATCTGTTTACCTGCTATAATACAACCATTCTGTGAACCCTTTTCTCTTAACAAACGCGTAAGTTTACGGGTATCAATATCTGCTATCGCAACAATATTATGGCGTTTAAGGTAATCGGAAAGCGTTTCTTCACAGCGAAAGTTACTGGTCAACAGTGGTAGATCACGAATCACCAGCCCTTGGGCCTGTACTTTGAGTGATTCTTTATCGACTGAGTTAACACCGATATTACCAATATGAGGATAAGTAAGAGTGACAATTTGGCGGGAATAGGAAGGGTCTGTGAGAATTTCTTGATATCCGGTCATCGAGGTATTGAAAACCACTTCCCCAACTGCCGCCCCTTCCGCACCGATGGCACGACCGTGGAATTGGGTTCCGTCTTCCAGAACCAATATAGCTGACTTAATCAAAACACCCTCCAAAGAATAATTACTCGCAATTAGTGCATATTAATTCAGATTTGTTCCTCAAAATCAATGCAAAAGCTGCTTTTTAGGCAAAATTTTGGCAAATTGCGCGCATTCTAATGATGAGAGGGGGAGTTGTCTACAAAAAATGTTACTTTTCTTATTTTTTTACACATTTCACTGAGTGAGTTAATGAAATAAGACTAAAAACAGCACCAAAACTAATTCAGAAAACGGTAATCAGCATAGAAAACTTGATTCTCAGATGAAAAGTTAAAAATAATCATAAAAAGGAGAAAAAAACAAAAAATCAAGGTTGGAAATAAGACAAAAATAGAAAAAATAGACCAAAAAATAATAAAATTAAATAAAGAAATTAAAAATCGCACAATGAAATTTTTAATTATGCGATATCAATAAGTTATAAAAATGTTTTTTCAAAGCAAGTCGAGATTCAGCACATCTTTCATATCAAAAAGACCACTATTTTTACCACTTAACCATAAAGCAGCCTTTACAGCGCCATTTGCAAACGTCATCCGACTGGAAGCCTTATGCGTTATCTCTACTCTCTCCCCAATATCGGCAAACATAGCGGTATGCTCACCCACAATATCCCCGGCACGGACAGTCGCAAAACCAATACTTTTCGCATCACGTTCACCGGTATAACCTTCACGGGCATAGACAGCACACGACTTAAGATCCCGCCCCAAAGCATGCGCAATAGATTCTCCCATTGCTAAAGCTGTTCCTGATGGCGCATCCACTTTATGGCGGTGATGCGCTTCGATAATTTCGATATCGCTATACTCCCCCATCACTTTCGCTGCTTTTTCTAATAACTTAAGTACCAGATTCACACCCACGCTGAAATTCGCAGCAAAAACAATCGGGATATCAGCAGAAGCCTCTTTAATTGTCTGCTTACCAGCCTCATCAAAGCCAGTTGTACCAATCACTATCGCTTTACCGTTCTGGCGACAAATTTCAAGATGAGCCAACGTTCCCTCCGGACGGGTAAAATCGATAAGGACATCAAAATTATCAATGATACTTTTCAGATCATCACAAACAGTCACACCTGTATGACCAATACCCGCCAACTCTCCGGCATCAGCGCCAATCAGAGAAGAACCTGAGCGTTCCAATGCTGCCCCAAGAGCCACACCATCTAATTGATAAATAGCCTGAATCAACTGACGTCCCATACGCCCACCAGCGCCAACAATAGCAACACGAATATCTGTATCAGCCATAAGCCCTCACTATGAAGTTAGTCCTTTTCCTGATTTAACATGATGATCAGTCAGATGAATGTTTTAAATAAAGAGTATATACACTACTTTATTATTATTTATCTTGATAAATTAGATTATTTATCTAACTTCTTTGACTTCAACACGTAACTCTTTCGGTACTTCAAACACAATATTTTCTTCCCTACCATGTAATTCCCTGACAGAATCAGCCCCAAGATTTTTCAGGCGTTCAATAACTTGCTGAACTAAAATATCCGGTGCCGAAGCGCCAGCGGTTACACCAATCAGGGAGGTACCGGTAATCCACTCTTCTTTAATATCTTCAGCAGAGTCTATCAGATAAGCAGGCTTACCAACTCGCTGAGCTAACTCAGCAAGACGATTAGAGTTAGATGAATTCTTCGAACCGACAACCAAAACAATATCGGCATCAGACGCTAGATCCCGCACCGCTTCCTGACGGTTAGTCGTCGCATAGCAGATATCATCTTTACGAGGACCAACAATGTTTGGGAATCGCGCATTAAGTGCATCAATCACTTCTGAAGTATCATCAACGGATAACGTGGTTTGAGTCATAAAACACAAGTTGTCTTCATCTTTGACTTTCAAGTTCCATACGTCTTCCGGAGATTCGACCAAATACATTCCACCTTCCGCATTGTTGTACTGCCCCATTGTACCTTCAACTTCGGGATGTCCAGCATGACCAATCAGAATAGCTTCTTTGCCCTTACGGCTGGCTCTTGCTACCTCCATATGGACTTTAGTCACTAAAGGACAAGTCGCATCGAACAACATGGTCAAATTGCGGGAACGCGCTTCTGCACGAATAGCCTGTGAAACACCGTGTGCCGAAAAAATCAGAATCGCATCATCCGGTACTTCTGAAATTTCTTCAATAAAGACAGCCCCTCGCTTGCGCAGGTTATCTACAACATAACGATTATGCACAACTTCATGACGAACATAGATCGGCGCACCATATAATTCCAGTGCGCGTTCTACGATACTGATAGCACGGTCAACGCCGGCACAAAAACCGCGAGGGTTAGCCAGCAATATCTGCATGGTTTTCCTCCAATTGTGGTTCAATTTCCAACACTTCGACTTCAAACGTAACATTCTGATCAGCTAACGGATGATTGAAATCAACAGTCACAGATTCTTCTGTTACGGCTTTGACTATGCCTGGCATTTCACTGCCATTCATCGCCGTAAATAACATTATAGTGCCAATTTCAGGCATCCCCGTTTCAGCAAAATCACGCGGAGTAAAATATTGGATTAGATCAGGATTCGGTTTACCAAATACAGCCTCACCAGCCAGAGTAAAGGTATGTTTATCTCCCTCTTTTAGCCCAGTAAGCTGCTGTTCCAAAGGTGAGGAAAGGGTTCCATCACCTAAACGAAATAATGCAGGTTTACCCTGAGTGTAAGTGGAGTCGGCAATGGAGCCATCTTGCAGTTTTAAAATGAAATGCAATAAAACTGCACTATCCTCCTGCACCTGGTTTGACATATTACTTATCCCACTTTGATTGTCTTTTCATCAGGGTTTAAAAAGCTATCAATGATAACCAATCCAGCCCCGATACATATCGCCATATCGGCGATATTAAAAGTTGGAAAGTGCCAATCACCGACATAAAAATCAATAAAATCGATGACAAAACCATGAACCAACCGGTCAAACAGATTACCCAATGCTCCACCAATAATCAGGGCATAAGCGATATTATTCAGTTTCTTCTTTGCACTGGCACGATACATCATCACCATCAATACAACTGAAATAGCAACAGCAATGAATGCAAATAGCCAACGCTGCCAACCGTCTTTCTCTGCAAGGAAACTGAAAGCCGCCCCAAAATTCTGGGCATAAGTCAGATTAAAATAAGGTATCAATGGAACGGATTTATACAGATGAAAGTGTTGCAACACTAACTGTTTACTACCCAGATCCAGAATCAATACCACAACAACTAACCAAAGCCAGCGAAGGCCGGTGGAGCAAATGGGTTTATTCATCAGGCAAACTTACGTTCTTCGCCGTTACCGGCAACATTAGTTACACAGCGGCCACAAAGTTCTGCGTGTTCCGCCACCAATCCCACATCTTTAGCGTAATGCCAGCAACGAGGGCATTTTTCGCCATCCGCTTTGCGGAAAGCAATTTTCAAACCATTGATTTCGCTTTGTTGCGCATCTTCACCAGCCTGCTCATAATCTGCAACAACAGCCTGAGATGTTAGCAGAACGAAACGCAATTCATCTCCGAGGCTATTGAGTTTGTCCGCCAGTTCATTATCGGCGTACAACGTCACTGCGGCTTCTAATGAACTACGGATATGTTTGTCTGCCCGGGCCTGCTCCAGCACTTTGTTAACTTCACCACGCACTGCCAACAAATCAGCCCAGAAAGCATCATTCATTGCTTCGCCCGCGGCCAGACCAAACAAACCGTCATACCACTCTTCGGTAAATACATATTGAGTACGTTTGCCAGGCAACTCATTCCAAACTTCATCGGCAGTAAAGGAGAGGATAGGCGCCATCCAGCGAACCAACGCTTCCGCAATATGATACAACGCAGTCTGACAACTACGACGCGCCACACTGTCGCTCTTAGCGGTGTACTGACGGTCTTTAATGATATCGAGATAGAACGATCCCATCTCCACAGAACAGAATTGCATCATACGCTGAACAACGGTATGGAAATCATATTCATCGTAGCATTTTGCAATGTCTGCCTGCGCTGCCTGAGCTCTGCCTACAGCCCAACGATCCAGCACCGCCATCTCTTCTGGTTCAACCTTATGCTGTTCAGGATCAAAACCATTCAAGTTTGCCAACAAGAAACGCGCCGTGTTACGGATACGACGATATGCATCAGCAGAGCGTTTCAAGATCTCATCAGATACCGCAATTTCACCGGTGTAATCAGTAGAAGCAACCCATAGACGCAGAATATCTGCCCCTAATTTATTTATGACATCCTGAGGACTGATGGTGTTACCGATAGATTTAGACATCTTACGGCCCTGACCATCGACAGTGAAACCATGCGTTAACACCTGACGGTAAGGCGCTTTACCTTTTATTGCCGTTGAGATCATCAGGGAAGACATAAACCAGCCACGGTGCTGATCTGAACCTTCAAGATAGATATCCGCAGCGTTACCCTGGAATTCAGGGCGAGCATCAACCACCGTTGCGTGAGTTGATCCCGAATCGAACCATACATCCAACGTATCAAAAATTTTGGCATAGTTAGCCGCGTCATCACCAAGCAGTTCGGCGGGTTCCAGATCCCACCACGCCTGAATGCCGTCAACTTCAACACGTTTCGCAACTTCTTCCATCAATTCGATAGTACGTGGATGAAGTTCTTCTGTCTCTTTATGGACAAAAAGAGACATCGGCGTGCCCCAAGTACGTTGACGTGAAATACACCAGTCAGGGCGGTTTTCAACCATTGCCTCAATACGGGCCTGACCCCAACCCGGAATCCACTGAACTCCTTTGATCTCTTGCAACGATTGTTTGCGCAGACCCTTTTGATCCATGCTGACAAACCACTGCGGCGTAGCCCGGAAAATAATAGGCGTCTTATGGCGCCAGCAACAAGGATAACTGTGCTGTAATTTTTCCAAATGCAACAAAGCATTGTTTTCACTCAGGATATTCAGCACAACATCATTCGCCTTAAAGACAAACATGCCATCCAGTGAAGGATAAGTGCCGGGCAGATAGCAACCATTAGGACCAACCGGATTTGCAACTTCCAAGCCATATTTCTGACCAAGAACAAAGTCGTCCGGGCCGTGACCTGGCGCCGTGTGCACAGCACCGGTACCTGCATCCAGAGTCACATGATCACCTAGCACAACCGGTGACTCAAAATCCATAAACGGATGTTTGAAGCGCAGCAGCTCCAGAGCGGACCCCGCACAATGCCCTAGCACTGCCCACGAAGTTATACCCGCACGCTGCATCACACTTTCTACCAAATCAGCAGCCAGAATCAGACATTCGCCCTCAATCTGCACTAATTGATAGCTAAATTCAGCATGCAAAGCGATCGCCCGGTTAGCTGGCAACGTCCACGGCGTGGTTGTCCAGATAACCAGAGAGACTGGTTGATCTGGTGCCTGCACCCCAAATTTCTCACAAACGGCGGCTGCATCAACTGCCTTAAAACGCACGTCAATCGACGGCGAAGTCTTATCGTAATACTCAACTTCCGCTTCGGCCAATGATGAACCACAATCAGCACACCAGTGAACAGGTTTAGCGCCTTTCAACAAATGACCATTAGCGATAATACGGCTCAATGCGCGAATAATGTTGGCTTCGGTCTTAAAGTCCATCGTCAGATAGGGACGTTCCCAGTCACCTAATACGCCCAGACGAATAAAGTCTTTCTTCTGACCTTCAATCTGCTCTTTGGCATATTTACGGCACTCGGCACGAAATTCAGCGGCGGAAAATTTTTCCCCGGGTTTACCAATAATCTGCTCAACCTTAAGCTCAATAGGTAAACCGTGGCAATCCCAACCAGGAATATATGGCGAGTCATATCCCGCCATCCCTTTGGATTTAATAATAATATCTTTGAGAATCTTATTGACTGAGTGACCAATATGAATATTGCCATTCGCGTAAGGAGGGCCGTCATGCAGAATAAATGTTTTTTTACCGGCTTTGGCTTTACGAATTACCTGATACAACTCATCTTTGTACCAACGTTTTAACATATCTGGTTCGCGCTTTGCTAAATCTCCACGCATTGGAAACCCTGTTTCTGGCAGATTCAGGGTATTTTTATAGTCACTCATTCGATTCTCAATTCCAATTTTCCGCTAGATACATGACACAGGCCGCTGTTTAAAAAACTCCCTCGCAGCGACCAAATCATTAGCAATTTGCTGCTTGAGTGCATCAAGAGAAGCAAACCGCTGCTCATTACGCAATTTTTTGCGTAACACCACATCAATATAACGCCCATAGAGATCCATTTGGGTATCAATTAGATGTACTTCAAGTTGTTGACCCTGACCAGAAACTGTTGGACGTGTACCAATATTGGCAACACCCGGTAAGGGCTTATCTCCTACACCATAGACTTCAACAACATAAACGCCTTGTACAGGAACCACTAATCGTTTTAACGGCAAATTAGCTGTTGGAAAACCAATAGTGCTTCCTAATCGTTTACCGTGAACGACCCGGCCGCAAATACTATATGGATGCCCCAATAATGTTTCGGCTAATACCAAATCATCATTTTGCAATGCTTGACGGATAGCTGTACTGCTGATCCGCAAACCATTATCACAAAAACTCTCACTGTTAGTCACATCAAAGCCGTATGTTTCACCGGCTCGTTGCAAAAAGGCAAAATCACCACTGCGAGCTTGACCAAAACGAAAGTCGTCTCCTACAGCGAGAAACTTAACACCCAATTTTTCCACCAGCAACCGTGAAACAAAAGCTTCTGGCGTATTTGCCGCAAAATTTCTGTCAAATTTCACGCATAATAAATAATCCACGCCACATTGGGCGAGATATTTAGCCTTATCCCTCAATCTCGTCAGACGCGCAGGAGCATTGCCCTTAGCAAAAAACTCCAAGGGTTGTGGCTCAAAAATCATGACCATTACTGGTAATCCAAGACGCTGCCCTTCGTGTTTTAAGTGTTTCAGTAGTGCCTGATGACCTCGGTGAACGCCATCAAAATTACCAATCGTCAACACGCAACCGCGGTGACATGTCCGGATATTACGTATACCGCGAATTAGCTCCATAGCTGGCTCAATACCCTGGAAATTGCCAAATTATACCTTGTACAAAGCTCAAGGTTAACCCACCATCATAAGATGATTTAAATCAATAGCCCTGATTCATACAACAAAAACGAGCAGGAATCCCGAAAAATATTCATTTTATTTCTATCTGGACTATTCAATGAGATTTTTATTGTGAAAGACTGTATTCCCGCTAAGTAAGCTGATAAAATCCTGCGCCATCACAACGAAACAAGTTGCCGCGGTACAACGGCGCTTATTTGCACAAATCCATTGACAAAAGAAGGTTGAACAGGCATATTCCTCGGCCTTTGAATTGTCCTCGATAGAATATATTTGGGAGTTGGACCTTGGCTAATATCAAATCAGCTAAGAAACGCGCCATACAGTCTGAAAAACGTCGTCAGCACAACGCTAGCCGTCGTTCTATGGTGCGTACCTTCATCAAGAAGGTATATGCTGCTATCGCTACTGGCGATAAAGAAGCTGCACAGAAAGCATTTAATGACATGCAACCTATTGTCGATCGTCACGCCTGTAAAGGTCTGATCCACAAAAACAAAGCAGCACGTCATAAATCTAATCTGACGGCTCAAATCAACGCAATGCAATAATTTGCGTTTGGATTACTGAAAAACCGGCCTGCGCCGGTTTTTTTGTGTTTGCAGTTATTATCAATTATTTTTTAAGCGCGCTTCTTAGGTGGCACATTAAACAACGCAGAAAAATCTTTATTACATACCCTTTGAACAGCCGGGTGTTGAATCATTCGTTCAGCAAAAATCACATAATACTCTTCCTGCACCGCATCCAACCGACCAATTTCAGCAATATCATTATCTGCAAAAATATCATTGGTATACAAAGATGGCGCTACAAAAATCGCATTATGATACATACCAAACGCTTTCATTAACGCGGCATCATCAAATTCACCCAATACTTCAACCTGAAGATTTTTATTACGTATCCAAGTCAACAGCTTACGCCCCAACATAGAGCGGCGTCCTGGAACCAATAAGCGACGTTCCTCCAAACATTCCGGGAAAGGTTTTCCCGGGATAGGTTGTCGGCAGAAAAAACTCACATTACATTCACCCAGTTTTACTGAAAATAGCCCTTCCTGCTGGGAAGAATCCACCGGACAATCAGACAATATCATATCGAGTTTGTGCTGGCTGAGTTGTTCCAGCAACAATTCATGAGTTGATTCAAAACAACGTAGATGGATCTGTTCATGCTCCACAACCGCCGTTTCCAATACCTGACTAACCAGACGTTTGGACAGTGCATCAGCAACACCAACATCAAATAAAAGGTTAGATTCACGGCTGTAGTTAACGATATCCAACATCTCCTGGCTCAGCATAAACATCTTATCCGCATAGCGGAAGATAAGCTGCCCTAGTTCCGATGGTACTAAACCCCGACCTTGACGTTTGAACAGCTTGCCTCCCAGACGCTCCTCCAGCGCCTTTATCTGTCCAGTAATCGTCTGAGGTGTTAGATAAAGCGCCTCTGCCGCCCCAACCACAGATCCTTCCTTGCAAACATGCCAGAAATAATAGAGATGATTAAAATTCAGATGTGACACCCGCATATATTTTTCCTTATGTATCGCTTTCGTCTAACAGACTACCTAGCCATACATCTCTAATTTACCGTTTTACGGCGATTTCCTGTTTTCCACTACATAAAATATCCGCGATACCATTTTATTATTGTACCGCGAGTACAAAAATGAGAGTCAGTTCGGAAATTCTTTCTGAAACTACCGGCTAAATTAATGAATTTACCACGGCACTGCCATCACTTTTTCTTTGGTAAGACCATTCGTAACAAGCCATAACCCATAAACGCAGCGATGGTTGAACCCATCAGAATGCCAAGACGAGAATAGATACTGAAAGATTCATCTACCCCTTCAAAGGCCAATCCTGAAATAAAGATAGACATAGTAAAACCGATTCCACAAAGAACGGAAACCGCAAATATCTGTTTAAGATTAATCTGCTGTGGCAATTTAGCAAATCCGATCTTAATAGAAATATAGCTAAACAGAAAAATTCCCAATGGCTTACCAATAAACAGAGCCACAGCAATACCTAGCGGTAATATATCGGTCAAACCACTTAACGTAACGCCATTCAGGACGACGCCTGCATTGGCAAAGGCAAATAATGGCAAAATAAGATACGCCACCCAAGGGTGCAAACCATGCTCAAGTGATTCAGATGGTGAATGACCATTCTGGCTACGCAGAGGAATCAGAAAACCAATGATGACGCCAGCCAGTGTTGCATGAACACCTGATTTCAGGATGCAAACCCAAAGAATAGCGCCAACAACCAGATAAGCCGATGTTTTTTCGACACCACGCCAATTCATCCAAACCAGCAAAGCAATCATCGCGGCTGACAATCCAAGCGCCACAAAAGAAACTGTTTTGGTATAAAACAGAGCGATAATCACGATAACGCCCAGATCATCAATAATCGCTAGCGCCAACAAGAAAACTTTGAGTTCTGTTGGTACTCGTTTAGACAATAGCGCCATCACACCCAAGGCAAAAGCAATATCGGTTGCCGCAGGAATAGCCCACCCCTGACGGGTAAACTCATCATTACCATTAAATAACAGATATATTAGTGCCGGAGCGACCATACCACCTATCGCCGCTATCACCGGAAATACTGCCTTATCACGCCCTGCCAAAGAGCCTTCCAGAAGTTCCCGCTTTACTTCCAGACCAACAATCAAGAAAAAGACCGCCATTAAGCCGTCATTAATCCACAACAATAAGGGCTTATTGATCTCCAGTGCAGCGAATTGCACTACCACCGGAAGATTAAGAAATTGCTGATAAATATCTTGTAGTGGTGAGTTTGCCATTATCAGCGCAATAATGGCAGCAATGATAAGAAGGAGCCCTCCAGCCGCTTCTAATTTCAGGAATTGACGAATAATTGCTGTCACGATGATTAACCTCTGAAATTGATCGGACTTAAATGGTACTCTAGCGATGGTTTCGAAAAAAATCGATTTTATAACCAGAATGATTCGCTATAACCGATCTATTCATGATCTACATCTCAATAAAATAGATTATCAATCAGAGGAAATCGTTAAGTGGGAGAGGCCCTATTTATCTTACATTAGCACCAATTTCCCGCATTTTAACCAAAATGCGGTTTAAATCATCTTCTGATAGCGTTAACTGTGTTGCTATATAGAATAGAATATGCGAAGAAATAACGCGTGGCATTTTCCCACCCGTGTATTTTCTCCATTGGTTGTTACCGGAAACTCCCGCTAAATCGGCCATTTGTTCTCCGGTGAAGCCTAATTCTTCTTTGAGTTTAATGAGATCTTCTGTAGTAGGAGGAGAATAATTGCCGATCAGTCGCATAAGTATTCCAGAACAAAGCCCCTTACGGGGCCAATTAATTAAATGAATTTGAGCAATAGAGTTGTGATGGTAGCTACCGCACCAATAAGGCTAGAAGCCACAACAATCGGATACCATGTAGCCTCACGATTTATCTTTGTCGTTTCTGCCATTAATTTTGCTATTTCAGCGTGGATTTTTTCGAGTTCAGCAGTAGTCATTTCAGTAGTACTCATCGTTCTTCCTTTTTAGGGATGCCAGGCTGCGGCCATTCCGCTACCTTATATTATTACACAATAAAAAGTAGCCCTTTTAGGGCTAATTGTCAATGTAGATGGTTTAATTTTTCATCTCAAAATATTAGTATTCAATATGACTTCATATTATGAAAAATATATTTTTTCATAATTTATATAACGAGATAATATCTAAAAATTCAGCAGATAAAATAAAAAATACAATAACAACGAGAAAACAGAACAAATAATTAACGGATATAAAAACTGGTTATATGCAATCTTTAAATACAAAAGATAAACATCAAGAATATTATCAAGATACACTAATTACTTGAAAAATAAATTAACATCGATTAATAACCAACAAATTATCTTTACATCCAATAACTTCTTTTCTTTTAGTAGGAATTATTGAGTGATATTCCTCACTATTAGTTACAATAATTGGCGATATAATCTGGATTTCATTCTCTTGAAGAAATTCCAGATCAAAATTAACTAATACCTCACCAGCAACCACTTTCTGTCCTTCTGTAATTTGCAAATTAAATCCTGCGCCTTGCAAACCTACTGTTTCAATACCAATATGAATTAATAATTCCACTCCTTGATCAGAAATTAAACCAATAGCATGCCCAGTCGGAGTAATCATTGAAACCTTACCATTAAAAGGCGATTTAACCACACCTTCGGTAGGAATAATAGCGATACCATCACCAATAATTTTTTCAGAAAAAGTATCATCGGGTACATTTGAGAGAGATGCTATTGTACCGGTCATCGGAGAACGTAATGTGATTTTATTCTTTTTTGAAAATTTTGACTTTATTAATACTATAGAATCAACATTAGATTCTAATTTCATTAATAAGGTGGATATAAACGCCACTAAGTAACTACTAACAATACCAAGCAAAATAAAAATAAAGTTATTGCTACCTTTTTGCATATAAAAAGGTAATGACACCAATCCCGGTACACTAAAAGCAAATATTTTCACCGAGAAAATACCCACAATAGCGCCGCCAACTGCGCCCCCCATTAATGCAGCATAAAAAGGCTTCCTTAATTTAAGCGTAACACCATACATTGCGGGTTCAGTTACGCCTAAAAAAGCAGAGAATGAAGATGAATAAGCTAATGATTTCATTTGGCTATCTTTAGTTTTAATTGCAACTGCTAATGTCGCGCCAGCTTGTGCAATATTACTAACAAAACTGATAGGTAATAACATAAAATCGTATCCGAGAGATTTAAAATTAGCAAAAACACTCGGCAAAAAGGCATAATGCCCCCCTGCAATGACTAAAATAGGGACTAATCCACCTAACAATAATCCCGCAAATGGTCCAGCCACGGAAAATAATATTAAAAGCCACTGTTCAAGATACAAACCAATTGTATTTCCCAACGGTGCAGCAATAATCAATAAAATAGGGACAGAAATTAATAAGACCAATAATGGTGTAAATATTATTTTTAATATCGATGGAATAAACCTATCTACCCATCGATGAATATAACTGAGCAACCAAACACCTAAAATAATTGGAATGGTAGTATAACTATAATGAACAGCCGGAACAGTAATACCAAATGCACTGAAATATCCACCACCAGAACTGCTCACAAGGTCAGATAATGTTGGATAAATTAAAATACATGCTAACGTAGCTGCAATAAATTCATTTGTTTTAAATTTTCTTGCCGCTGAAAAAGCCAAAAGAACGGGCAAAAAATAGAGAGGGGCATCAGAAAGAATATATAATATTTTATACTCATTACTCTTCTCTGAAACCCAATCCATCATATATAAAAAAATTAATCCGCCTTTCAGTAAACCCGCGCCTATAATTACCGGCAATACGGGAATAAATATGCCTGAAATAATATCAAGAATATGACTAATGAAACCCTTTTTGGCGCCATCATCATTTTCTTGATTTTCTTTTAATTGCTTAATGATTTCACTAAATATTTCAACAACTCTATTACCAATAATTATTTGTAATTGCCCGCTGTGAAAACGTACTCCCATAACCCCCTGCATTTTTTTGATCGCTGCAATATCTACTTGACTATCATCTATAATATTAAAACGCAATCTAGTCACACAATGCCAACTTTTATTTATATTTGCTCCTCCACCAAGAAACACAATAATCTCTTTTGCAAAATCTTCACCATTCATTTTATCCCCCACCTCTAATCTATGACTAAAAAATCTAAATCACACAAATATACTCATCTCATACTCTTAGCTTGGCTTGGCAATTGACACTCGTTTGACGATCCACTCATTAAAAATCTCTGCCCTTGTAACTATCATTAACCACTCGTTCTATATGAATCACTAAATAAATCAATTCATCATCAGGCACTTTCCATTGGTATTTCTCCCTCAGATATTTAATTAGCTTAACTGCGCAGTTGTAACTTTTGAAATATTTTTCTTCTATCAATTCTTGCAATGAAAAATCCATCTCAATAGCAGAAGAATGCTCATTTTTATTTTGTCTAATCAGGAAGTATCGCAGATGTGTAATAAAACGAGAGTAATTTACAGACGTTGTATCAAGGTTAACATGGAAATAGTAGTGAATAAGCTTAACAGTTTTATTAATTAGATTCGTTAATTTTAATGTGTCTCCCATCGTTTGCCCCTCATATTGAGCATTAACAAAATGCAAGGCAATCAATGAAGCTTCTATCGGCGGTAATGGCTTTTCAAGCTGGCTATTAATATGGATAAGAGCCTGTTTGCCAACTTCATATTCCAACGAATATAGATGAGGGATCTCCCATTGCAAGACATTACTAATCTGATATCCTTTACTCACACGCTCAAATGCAAAGTTTAAATGTTCTGATAAAGTAATGAGTAATGAATCGTTGAGAGATTTGCCAAGAATATCTTCCCCTAATGAGATAATCTTCTCGGTTAGCTCTATAACTGAAGCTGGAATAGTGGCAAAGATCTGATTAATCTTATCGTTCTTTTCAACAGTAAAGACTTTTGCAACATCCTGAATATTAAGTTTATCCCCCTTTTTTCTATTAAAGCCTACGCCCTTATCCATTAGAATAATTTCATTATTGTTCTCATCAATGGCAAGAACGACATTATTATTTATGAGTTTTACTATCGTTAACAAAATAGATACCTTACAGGATAAACCATTATATGCACTAACCTAAATCTATAAAATGGGTGAAATATATTTGTGACCTGGTTGTGCCTGATCTTATCAGTAACACTCCTGTACACTATATTCATTATGTTATCTTTCAGGCTAAGGCATTATTTTTACAAAGTCAACGACACAGCAACATACCCAACTTACCCAAGGTATTTATGATAAGTATCACATTTTTACCAAAATTAAATTTAATAACTTGCAAGTATCACAAGGAGTAATTAGTTTTTAACCAATTGATATAGGCTTGTTACCGACTTAGTTGCGACTAACGTCGGGCAAAACCTAATCCATCACGTCACGATCCCCTTATTCCAAGGCGATTGTAGATGATGGGTTAGGTTTTTTTTTGCCTTAAATTCGGTCTTTCGCTGTTTTCAGCGTATTAAATGAAGGGGAAGTCCAATGAGATACGAAAGTCTGGCAGAGAAAATAGTCAGCGCAATAGGTGGGAAAGAGAATATATCTAGCCTGGTCCATTGTGCTACTCGTTTACGATTTAAACTTAAAGACAGCAGTCTGGCCAATAGCGAATTACTCAAACAGACTAAGGGAATTATTACCGTAGTAGAGAGTGGTGGGCAATATCAGGTAGTCATCGGTAGTCACGTAGGGGATGTTTACGACGATATTAATCAATACTTACAAGATAATACAGAAAAAACTGAGGTTAAACAAAGTGTAACGTCGCCGCAAGGGATAAAACAAGATAATGCGAAAGGTTTAAAACGTATTTTTGATGTCACCATTGATATTATTTCCAGTATTTTTACTCCGCTATTAGGTGTATTGGTCGCAGCCGGATTAATTAAAGGTATTCTCGCTTTATCCGACGTGTTCAATTGGATGAGCATAGACAGCGGAACCTATAAAATTTTATACGCTACCGGCGATGCCATGCTCTATTTCATGCCTATTTTATTAGGATATACCGCAGGTAAACGGTTCGGAGGCAACCCTTTTATTACTATGGTGATCGGGGCCGCCTTAACCTATCCCACCATGACCGAGGCATTTAAACTTTCTCAAACGACTTCTGCCGTTCACCTCAATTTCCTTGGTATTCCTATCTCTTTCATTAATTACAGCTCAACCGTTATTCCCATTATCTTATCAGCATGGTTTAGCTGCTTGCTGGAAAAGAAGTTTAATAGCTGGTTTCATTCCTCCGTCAAACTGTTTGCCACACCTTTCCTGTGCCTATTAATTACCGTTCCTTTAACGTTTCTCGTTATTGGCCCTGTAGCAACAGAGCTTAGTAATGGCCTGGCTGCCGGATATCTCTTCTTCTATCAATTAAACCCGGTCATTGCCGGACTCCTAATGGGCGCAGTGTGGCAAGTTTGTGTTATTTTCGGTCTGCATTGGGGGCTTATCCCAATAATGATCAATAACATGATGACCCAGAAAAAAGATATGCTCTCTCCACTGCTCCAGCCAGCAATATTTGGTCAAGCAGGTGCAACTCTGGGGGTATTTTTACGTACACGTGATAAGAATATGAAAACATTATCAGGTACTGCACTGATATCAAGTCTCTTTGGCATCACCGAACCTGCTATTTATGGTGTCACACTACCACTAAAACGTCCATTTATTATCGGTTGTATTGGTGGGGCGCTTGGCGGAGCAATTGTCGGTTTTTACTCAGGAACAGCATATAACGTTAGTGGCATGGGTATCTTTGCGTTTACCTCATTTATTTCTCCCGCCGGCATAGATAGTGCTTTCTGGAGTGTCATATTAGGTTCGTTAGGTTCATTTATCTTCTCTTGTATCGCAACCTATTTATTCGGTTTGCCATCAGAAGTAAAAGTTCCACTAATAACATCCCGTGCAAACAATTAATTTAAAGAATCATATTAAGAGAATATCTTCCAAGTTTAACGAGCAATTAACAAGAGGACAAACCATGAAAAAACAATTTCCAAATAACTTCCTTTGGGGAGGAGCACTGGCTGCAAATCAGGCTGAAGGAGCCCATCAAATAGATGGAAAAGGGTTATCAACCTCAGATATGCAACCCCACGGCGTTATTGGTCACAGCATAGAACGCAATTTAGGTGATTTTCATATTAAGGATATTGGTATCGATTTTTATCATCGTTATCCTGAGGATATTGCGCTATTTGCTGAAATGGGATTTAAATGCCTGAGAACCTCCATCGCCTGGACACGTATATTTCCTGAGGGAGATGAAGAAATACCGAACGAAAACGGCCTGGCTTTTTATGATCGCCTGTTTGATGAAATGATAAAATATAATATTCAACCACTCATTACGCTTTCTCATTTTGAAATGCCTTATGGCTTAGTAAAAAAATATGGTGGTTGGGGAAATCGGAAAACAATTGCATTTTTTGACCATTACGCCAGAATTGTTTTTGAACGTTATCAACATAAAGTAAAATATTGGCTGACATTCAATGAAATTAACATGTCTTTATTCTCCTGTTTTACCGGTGCAGGACTACCAGAAAACAGTAAAATTCAAGATATTTATCAGGCGCTACATTATCAATTAGTTGCCAGCGCCAACGCAGTTAAAGCCTGCCATGAAATTATTCCTGATGCAAAAATAGGTAATATGGTGGCAGCGGCCCCTTATTATCCATTAACTTGTCATCCCGATGATATATTAGAATCATTGAAAAAGAATCGTGAATGGCTATTCTTCTTTGATGTACAAGCTCGTGGATATTATCCATCTTATATGACCCGTCTATTTAAAGAAAAAAATATCACACTTGATATCACAAATGAAGATAAAATAGCACTCAAAGAAACGATTGATTTCCTCTCTTTCAGTTACTACATGAGTAGCTGCGCAACAGCAAACCTTGAGATTATCAAGACGTCAGGGAATATCATTAATCCGGTGAAAAATCCTTATCTGTCCAGCTCAGAATGGGGATGGCAAATCGATCCTAAAGGCATTCGCTATCTTCTCAATATGTTATATGACCGTTACCAAAAACCCCTGTTTATTGTAGAAAACGGTTTGGGCGCCAGAGATGTTATTCAAGACGATGGCTCTATTATTGATGATTATCGTATTAAATATCTTAACGATCATTTATTTCAGATACGGGAAGCCATTGAAGATGGAGTTCAGTTATTAGGATATACCTCATGGGGGCCAATAGATTTAGTCAGCGCTTCTACCGCAGAAATGTCAAAACGGTATGGGTTTATTTATGTTGATCGTGATGACCAAGGCAATGGAACATTAGAACGGCGGCGTAAAAAAAGTTTTAGTTGGTATAAAGAGGTGATCAGCAGTCACGGTAATACCCTTCAAGCCCCGGAGGTAGAAAATGAAAATAACCAATAAATTTCTTTTACTCACGATTCCACTTATTTTACTTTATAACAATGTCACTGTAGCAGCGGAAAATAACTGTCATTCGTATGATACGCTTTTACCAAGAGGACCAGAAACACCTTCGGTTTCATCTGCATGCGATACGGTATTTCCTGAATGGGGCGGCCTTAGAAAAGAGATGGCAGATCGTGGCTTTTATGCAAATTTTCAACTGCTTACTAATCTAACCTACGATATATCAAGAAGCTGGAAAAATACGCCTAATCCCAATTATATGGGACAGCGCTTAACTACCGGTAATATCGCCGCGACAGAACTCACTTATGATTTATCACGGATTGGTTTCACTGATAAAGCACAACTGCGTTTAGGTTTGACCTATGCTTATAATAACTTCAAAAATAATGGTCAAGATGGGCATCCTTTTGTCTCAGCCTTTTCCATTAATCAACCCTTATTGAATGATCGAGTCATATTAAATTATGGCTATACGACACTACTCTCCCATTTTTATGGCTTATTTTTGGGTAGCAGTACAGCATCATCAGCGCTAGGGCCAACTAGTGTGATGTTGTCCCAGGCTGGACTAACCATTAGCAAACCAAGTCCATCGATAGATATCCGGTTTTTATCGGAAAATAAACGTTGGTATGACCACATTGGCGTTGCCAGAAGTCAAAGTTCAGAAGGTTTAAAAGTCGATTCAAAATATAATACTTATGGTCTGCGCTGGAAACTTCCCAGTGCGGGAACTTTAGTCATCAACGAATTAGGTTATCGTGTTAATGCTAATGAAACTGAAAATATGATCTGGCTTCGGGGTGGATCGGTGTTCAATAAAACCCCTTATTTTAACTATAACAATTCAGAGTATGAAGATTACACTTACTCTCATTATATCGCCGCTACCCACCAAATAACCAAGCCGGATACGTCAATGCCTTTCCGTGGCTGGTATATTGACGGTAAAGCCAACTATGCGCCAAAGGATCGTAACCTGTTTAATGCCGATATTTCATTATCACTGTTCAGCATTGGTCCATTTGATTCGCGTCCAAACGATATGGTTACTTTTGGTCTGGCCTATAATAAGTTCAGTGACGATGCAAAAAATTATTTTGCCCGCAATGGTCAACTTGCTGAAAGTTATAGTGCAACCGCTTCTGTAGCATATAGCTATCGTGTTTACAACGGCATCTATTGGACTAATAGCTTATCGTATACTCATCACCCATCAGTGACACCGAAAGAGGATGATGCCTATAATTTGCTCACACAAATCACGTTTAGTTTATAATTCTCAATCAAAACAAAAAGTCCTCATCTAAAACGAGGACTTTTTACCCATAATTCGAGCTTTATTTAGCAATCCAGCTCTATTATGTGAAGATATTTACTTGGTCAAATCATCAAAGAATTTCTTTACGCCATCGAAGAAACTTTTAGAACGTGGGCTATTCGTTTCTTCGCCGGTCCCACCGAAAGATTCACCCAATTCGCGCAGTAATTCTTTCTGTCTTTCATTTAATTTAACCGGCGTTTCTACCACTACCCGGCACAATAAATCACCCTGAACACCACCGCGGACAGATTTAACACCTTTACCTTTCATGCGGAACATTTTACCTGTCTGGGTTTCCGCAGGTATTTTCAGTTTCACACGGCCATCGAGGGTTGGAACTTCAATTTCTCCGCCCAGTGCCGCCATTGCAAAGTTAACCGGCACTTCACAATAGAGATTACTCTCTTGACGCTCAAAAATATGGTGCGATTTCACCTGTACCTGAACATACAGATCACCTGCTGGTGCGCCTTTTGCTCCAGCTTCACCCTCGCCACTTAAACGAATGCGGTCGCCGGTATCCACACCTGCCGGGATTTTAACAGACAGGGTTTTGTATCTTTCAACTCGCCCATGACCATGACATTTATGGCAAGAATCTTTAATGATCTGACCACGGCCATGACAGTGTGGACAAGGTTGCTGAACGGTGAAGAACCCTTGACGCATATGAACCTGACCAGCACCTTGACAGGTTGAGCAGGTTACAGGGCTGGTTCCTGCTTTAGCGCCGCTGCCATGACAGGTATCACAAGTTTCCAGTGTCGGGATGCGGATCTCTTTGGTCACACCACGAACCGCTTCTTCCAGCGTCAACTCCATGCTGTAACGCAAATCAGCCCCGCGACTTGGACGCTGCTGACGACGACCACCGCCGAAGATATCACCGAAAACATCACCAAAGATATCACTAAAATCAGCGCCGCCGCCGCTACCCATGCCACCCTGTTCAAAAGCAGCATGACCATATTGGTCATAAGCAGCTCGTTTCTGATCATCCGTCAGAATTTCATAGGCTTCTTTAACTTCTTTGAATTTGCTTTCCGCATCTTTATCGCCCTGATTACGATCAGGGTGATATTTCATTGCCAGCCGCTTATAGGCTTTTTTAATCTCTTTTTCGTCCGCTGTTTTGGAAACACCCAAAACTTCGTAACAGTCTCTCTTTGCCATCTCTTATTTTACCCTTAACATACGCGCACGGGCGCAGAGTTCCCTCAACGCCCGTGCCGGTTAATCAGCAACAATTGTCATAACTGTCGCCGCGCCCGCTAAGGGCAATTATTTTTTATCTTTAACTTCTTCGAATTCAGCGTCTACAACGTCGTCATCTTTCTTCGCACTGTCGCCAGCGTCTGCGGTCGCACCAGCTTGAGCCTGCTGCTGGGCAATTTCCAACAACTTAGCGGAAGCCTGAACCAAAGCCTGAATTTTCGCTTCGATATCCGCTTTGTCTTCGCCTTTAGCAACTTTTTCCAACTCAGCCACAGCGCTTTCAATCGCGGTTTTATCTTCTGCCGGCAGTTTGTCACCAGCTTCTTCTACTTGCTTACGCGTGCCGTGAACCAGTTGATCTGCCTGGTTACGGACCTGTACCAACTCTTCAAACTTACGATCGGATTCCGCGTTCGCTTCTGCATCACGAACCATCCGTTGAATTTCTTCTTCATTCAGACCGGAAGAAGCCTTAATAGTGATCTGCTGTTCGCGGCCACTATTTTTGTCTTTAGCAGACACATGCAGAATACCGTCAGCATCGATATCAAAAGTCACTTCAATCTGAGGCATACCACGAGGAGCTGCCTGAATACCATCCAAATTGAACTGGCCCAGAGATTTGTTATCACCGGCACGTTTACGCTCACCCTGCAACACATGGATAGTTACCGCAGACTGATTATCTTCCGCCGTAGAGAACACCTGGCTGTGTTTGGTTGGAATCGTAGTGTTTTTCGCAATGAGGGAAGTCATTACGCCACCCATTGTTTCGATACCCAGAGACAGTGGTGTAACATCCAGCAACAAGACATCTTTCACATCACCGGCCAAAACACCGCCCTGTACCGCAGCCCCCATTGCTACCGCTTCGTCAGGGTTCACATCTTTACGTGGCTCTTTACCGAAGAAGTCAGCGACGACTTTCTGTACCATTGGCATACGGGTCTGGCCACCCACCAGAATGACATCGTTCACATCAGAAACTGACAGGCCAGCATCTTGCAATGCAACTCGTACAGGCTCCATAGAACGTTTAACCAGATCTTCTACCAGTGATTCCAGTTTCGCACGGGTCACTTTGATGTTCATGTGCTTAGGACCGGTTGCATCTGCGGTGATATATGGCAGGTTAACATCTGTCTGTTGTGCAGAAGAAAGTTCAATTTTTGCTTTCTCTGCTGCTTCTTTCAGACGTTGCATTGCCAGTGGGTCATTACGCAGATCAATACCCTGATCTTTCTTAAATTCGTCAACCAGATAGTTGATCATACGGCTGTCGAAGTCTTCGCCGCCCAAGTGAGTATCACCGTTGGTTGCCAGCACTTCATAGGTTTTTTCGCCGTCAACTTCATCGATTTCGATAATAGAGATATCGAAAGTACCACCACCGAGGTCATAAACCGCGATAGTACGGTTACCCACTTCTCTGTCCAAGCCATAAGCCAGCGCAGCGGCCGTTGGTTCGTTGATAATACGTTTTACTTCCAAACCTGCGATACGGCCAGCATCTTTGGTTGCCTGACGCTGAGCATCGTTAAAATATGCAGGTACAGTGATTACCGCTTCAGTCACTGGCTCACCCAGATAATCTTCCGCTGTTTTCTTCATTTTCTTCAAAACTTCAGCAGAAACCTGAGGAGGAGCCATTTTCTGGTCTTTCACTTCCAGCCATGCGTCGCCATTATCTGCCGCAATAATTTTGTATGGCATGATAGCTACGTCGCGTTGCGCTTCTTCGTCTTGGAAACGACGTCCAATCAGACGCTTAATAGCAAACAACGTATTTTGCGGGTTAGTAACAGCCTGACGTTTAGCCGGTTGACCAACCAGAGTTTCACCATCCTGGGTATAAGCAATGATGGAAGGAGTTGTGCGATCACCTTCGCTGTTTTCCAGCACACGAGCTGTCGTGCCATCCATAATAGCTACACAAGAGTTGGTAGTTCCCAGGTCGATACCAATAATTTTACCCATCTAAACGCCTCCAAAGAAATTCGTAATCAGTCAAGTTGCTAATCAATATGAGGATAACTTTCTGCTTTTCAATGGCACCCATTTTTATGCCTCTACGCGATTCCTCACCTTTGCTTATATATACCGGCTGTATAGGACAGCGATTAGCAACTGCGGTTGATTATAAGATGGGGTCGTTAAAACCATCATCAAGGGGGGATGTGAAAAAAAAACCTTTTTATTATTTCAAAGGTCATTGTTTCCTTGCTGACAGATCATTATGATTCGCCACCTTTGCTATTTATACCCTATGGATTTCAAGATGCATCGCGACGGCAAGGGAGCGAATCCCCGGGAGCATAGAAAACTATGTGACCGGGGTGAGTGAGTGCAGCCAACAAAGAGGCAACTTGAAAGATGACGGGTATATGACTTTCTTTCAGAGGACTTATGAACGCGAATCAACTGGCTAATCCCGGCCCCTTAGGTTTAATGGGCTTCGGCATGACAACCATTCTTCTGAATCTGCATAACGCAGGTTTCTTTCCACTGGCATCCGTTATCCTGAGTATGGGCATTTTCTACGGCGGTCTGGCCCAAGTATTGGCAGGGCTTTTTGAATATAAGAAAGGCAATACCTTTGCCGCAACCGCGTTCACCTCTTATGGGTTGTTTTGGCTCAGTCTGGTTGGACTATTATTTCTCCCCAAAATGGGATTGGCAGAAGCCACCAGCAGCCAATATTTAGCGGTGTATCTTGGCCTGTGGGGCGTGTTTACTCTATTTATGTTCTTTGGCACCTTCAAGGCTAACCGCGTGCTACAGTTTATCTTTGGTGGTCTGACTCTGTTGTTCGCTATGTTAGCCATTGGCAACTTTACCGGAAATACCACTCTTCTGACGATTGCTGGCTATGAAGGGATAATTTGTGGTGCCAGCGCATTTTATCTGGCAATGGCAGAAGTGCTAAATGAACAGTATGGACGCACTATTCTGCCCATTGGCGAGATAAAAGCGTAATAAACCAAGGGTTGGAAGAAGGTAGATTTTTCCCCCTCTTCCAGTCCGTTATGAACGTATTGCTATCCTATTTCTTCCAATGTTTAATGCTCGTTGAACTCGCTTGAAGTTTAATAAGCATTGTGGATTTCGAACTGATAGCAAGTGCGGCATGAATTCATTGATCTTTATAAATAGTATTTTCAATGGCTTTATTCTTCATAAATTTCACAAGAAGAACACCAGAAAGTAACGCGATAAATACAGAAAGTGTCATCAAATAATAAACAATATTCTTATGCCCTCCAAAGAAAAACAAGAGAATACCAACAATGGGGAGTACTGACTGACAAAGCAATACTATGATTGATGATGTACTAGCCAATATAGCCGTTGGGATAATTTCGATTCTTACTATTCTGTTTACATTACCAGTGATCACCTTACCAATAATAGTCAAGGCATAACATATAATGAATACCCAGATAGAATTAGGATTTAAAATTAAAACAAACGATGGTATGGCAATAATAAATAATCCAAGAAATAGAAGGGAACTTCTTGAAATTCTTTTCAATGCCATTCCATAAATATATGTTCCCAGAACACCACAAATACCGGCAGCAACATCTATAAATCCGAAATATTTAACTGGCAGTTCCATATTCTTATCTATAAGCGCTGCTCCTGATGATTCCACCAATCCATCGAACATATTGTTTCCAATAGCAAGTCCTATCACAACAAGAATAATGGGGGTAGACATAATAAAAATCAATGAATTAAAGTGAGATTTTTTATCTGTATCAAGATTATTTTTTGATATTTCATTCGCTTCTTTATTACCTAAGTTAGCATTGGTGAAAATAAAATAACCAGCATTAAAGAAATAAAATAAGCAAGGTATCAAAAGGATATACTTATACCCCATATCTATAAATAACATTCCAACAATCGGGCCTATTATCATACCTAAGAAGTCCATCCTAGCCATCAAATTGACATGATGTTCTTTATGTATGCTTAATATGGCAATTATTTTCTCATAGGAAATCATTGTCTGAGAGTTACCAATTGATATTAAACTCCCCACAATGCCAAATGCAATAGATATAATTAATGGATCATGAAAATTACAAATCACAAGAAATAAACACCCTGCAATCTTAATACAATCTGAAATTATGGATAACGGCCTCACTCCTATATTATCTATAAATCTTCCAATTAAAGGAATAAGTACAAGTCGTGGTAACCACCATATGGCATATGACAATCCCGAATATTCTATACTACCCGTTAGCATGTAAACCACAACAGGTGTTATAAATACCATGAGTCCATCAGCAGTCAGAACTAAAAATAAAAAATAAAAAAACAGAGTGCTCATTTCAATTCCTTACAAGTTACTTTTTTCTTTTAAAATAACCTTGACATACTTTCCTGTATTTTCGTCATAGACTACAACAGATTTTGGCGTATTATGAGTCGGAGGTTCCTTTATAACTTCACGCTGTTTGGATACCATATCAGTATAAAAATCATAATCAGCTTCAATCTGATTCGTCTTATAACTCATATAATTGGTGTTTTCAATTGGCCAATCAATAACATCGTGACCAGGCAGATATTCCCGTTGGCTATCAAGGTAAAGAACCGGACGGTTTACCGTGATAATATTAGCCATATTCGTAAGAGCGTGAGCAACACCACAAGGAATAATTAGCTCAAAATTCGGAGACGGATAAAATATTATTTCATCCTCAACAAAAATGGTATTTGAGCCTTCCCGCATATCAACCAGTTTTAACGTTAATTTCTGTGTGGAACTGCCAAGAAATATGAGATGATCTTCTTGACCAAGATGTAAACCATATGAGTCGAAATCGTAGTGTTTTATTCCATGTTCCACAAGATATAATGGTGATTTTCGCGTTAGAGGAACAATACAGCTTTCTTTTCCCGTCTTTATAGACGGCAGTTCTCTGAATAAGACACCATTAATCTTTGATGTAGGAAGCACAGGCTTGGTTTCATCATCAATCTTTTCTCACAACCTTAAATTGACTATTTTTCCATCATCAAGGACAAACTTTCTCGTTTCCGCATGTTGATATTTATAGCTCTTCAAGTTCTCAGCCTGAAACTCACCTATCCGATGGTAAACCAGATCCGACGCTTCTTCAGTCATTGGTGCATAACCTACAATATCATCTGCCGAGATATCTTCAGGTATATTTATTATGTCATTCTCTGGAGACCACTGCATATTGCCATGATAAATTTGTTCCAACGGAGGCAAAAGAAGCTTATAAGAATTCAATGTGAAAACATTTTCAAGATTATGGAATGTATGGGCAACACCAGGAGGAATAATCAGTGTTTTTTCAAATGATGGAGTAATGTAAAACTCCAGTTTGTTTTTAAATGTTGGAGATCCACTTCGGCAATCGATAAATTTTGCTAGTATTAATTGTCTCTCATCTCCAAGAAATGTTAATGTATCTTGCTGGCCAAGATGTATTCCGTATTGACCATATTTAAATTCACTTTCGCCATGATAAACAATGTTTACTGGATAGGTTGTAGGAAAAGGTATAACAAAAGAATCCTTCTGACCGTTGTTAATTCTCCAACGGGGTATCCAATGCAGGCCATCAATCGTTATTTCGCTATTCAATTTATCTATTTCTCTGTCCATGCGTCACCCCAAAAGACGAAAGGCAGCTTAAAGGCCGCCTTTTTATAATTAAATATTCACAATTTCAATGTCATAACCTGCTTTTTTCGCACTACTCAACAGTTCACTAAGGCTACTAGTATTCAACTGAGCATACTTGTCATCAGCGGGCGCATTCTTAATGCCAGCCAGATAAGCGAGTTTATCGAAGGCGGCCGTAGCGGCATTTTTTGTTTGAAGGATCATGTCGGTAAAACTGTTACCTTCAACATTTTTTTCTTCCACTACTACAGGAGCTTGTTTATACAGACTTGCGATTTCAGATAGGTTGCTCATAAAACACCTCATTAAAATTAGCTATTAAAGGGATTTATTCACATAACACGCAATCAATTTGTTTCAGAAATGTAAATTAAACATTTCAATCACCTTAATACATTAACAAAAATAATATGTAAACCAATTCAGCATTAACGTTTTTTGTTATATAAAAGTATCCAAATGTAGACAATATAGAAATATTACTTTTTAATGCTGGTTCGTAAAAACAGAGCTAGGAGATAGCTTTCTAAAACTGATTTTGAATTTTTCAAGGTTAATCCAAGGCAAAAACTCTCGTGTTAACAAGATTATTTTGGTTGAAAATGACTCAGAATATGACTTTTTATGGAAATTTCTGTCATTAAAACGAATAGAACATACTATTCTACAAAAAAGTTATTTTAATGGCTTATATTCTTAATCATATCAATTTGATATAAATTTTTAAGTTCTAATATCAACAATGAAATATGAGTAAATGAATGTAATTTTTTAGTTTTTATTGCTATCTTGCATAAACATCGGACTACCCCCGGGTCAGGATAGCTGTCCCTCCATTAACATATAGTGATGTAACTTTTCTTCAGACAGCTTTGTGTTTAATGATGGGATTGTTAGTATGAAGCACGAGAGTTCCTCGCGTTCTGTATAAGGATTCGACCCCCATATCAAAACCGGTAACTCTCAGCCTTTCAAGGTCCAATGTCAGATCAAGTCACAATTAATACAAATGATTCAAAATAAACATCTACCACCTCATTGCCTACCATGTTTCAACCAAACCTGCACCTTCCGAAGCCTGACACACATAAATAGTCTCTTCCAGACCTGTCAACGCAAAATAGTGTTGCTCTACCGCAGCCTTAACCACATCAACCAGAGTTTGTGGCACTAAAGCCACCACACAACCACCAAACCCACCACCAGTCATTCTCACTCCTCCTTGTTTACCAATGGCTTGCTGCACAATATCAACCAAGGTATCGATTTCAGGCACGGTAATTTCAAAATCATCGCGCATTGACTGATGTGATTGCGCCATAAGTTCCGCGATTAATGGCATATCACTCTCTGCCAACGCTTTTGCTGCCAGAAGTGTACGTTCATTTTCTGTGATTACATGACGTGCACGTCTAGCCACTATGCTATCAAGCTCAACACTCCATTTTTCAAATTCATCTAATGCCACATCCCGCAAAGCCTTAATCCCAAATAATGCCGCTGCTTGTTCGCATTGAGCCCGACGGATATTATATTCACTGCCAACCAATTCCCGTTTTTTATTTGAATTAATAATCATGACTGCAATATCTTTCGGCATAGATACAGCTTGCACGGTTAAATGACGACAATCAATTAATAACGCATGATTTTTCTTACCTTGCGCGGAAATTAATTGATCCATAATGCCACAATGACAACCGACAAATTCATTTTCAGCTTGCTGCCCATTTAATGCAATTTCCGTTTGGCTAATAGCTAAGTGGTAAAGGTTTTTAATTGTTTGACCAATAACTGTTTCCAGTGCCGCCGATGAACTTAATCCCGCCCCTTGTGGCACATTACCTGCTACCACAATATCTGCCCCGTTAAATATATATCCACGACTAAGCAGACACTTTACAACACCGCGAATATAATTGGCCCACATTTTACTTTCGTGAAATGCAATAGATTGGCTAATATCAAATTCGTCTAATTGATTACCATAATCGACCGAAACAACACGGATAATATTATCTTTTCGTTTCGCCGCCGCAACCATAATTTGGTAATTAATAGCACATGGCAATACAAAGCCATCATTATAATCAGTGTGCTCTCCAATCAAATTAACCCGACCTGGCGCTTGAATAATATGTGTCGGCACATAATGAAATACTAAATCAAAAACATCTTTAACGCGATTAATTAGAGTTTTCATCACATTACTCTCAAATATAGTATCAGACACTCGATAATGAGCATTATTGCTCTTTATAATGTATATCGCTCACAGCACGCAAAAGCTGAGCTGCTTGCTCTGCCGTTAAATCACGTTGTGTTTCAGCAAACATTTCATAGCCCACCATAAATTTTCGCACAGTGGCCGATCGCAATAATGGCGGATAGAAAAGCGCATGCAGTTGCCAATGTTCAATATCGGTGCCTTGTTCAAAGAACGGAGCAAAATGCCAGCCCATCGAATAGGGAAAAGAGCTATGAAATAAATTGTCATAACGACTGGTGAGTTTTTTAAGCGCGACCGCCAAATCATCGCGTTGTTCATCCGTTAATTCATTCATACGACGAACACGAATTTTAGGTAACAACATGGTTTCATAGGGCCATACTGCCCAATAAGGCACAACCGCCAACCAATGGATTGTATCGACCACCACCCGTTTACCATCAACTAATTCAGCCTGAACATAATCCATCAATAAATTGGAACCCTGTTCCTGGTAATAAGCACGCAGTTGTTTATCTTTACGCTCAATTTCGTTTGGCAGAAAACTATTCGCCCAAATTTGCCCGTGAGGATGAGGCTGAGAACAGCCCATTGCTTCACCTTTATTTTCAAAAACTTGCACCCAAAGATATTCCTTACCCAGTATTTCAATGTGCTCATTCCAGGTATCAATCAATTGACGAATTTGTTTAACCGGCAATTCTGGCAATGTCTTACTGTGATCGGGAGAAAAACAGATTACGCGACTTAATCCTCTCACCCCCTGTGCTTTAAATAGTGGGTGACATAATGGTGGTACATCAGGTGAATCGGGCATTAAAGCCGAAAAATCATTATTAAAAACAAAGGTTCCTTGATAAGCAGGATTTTTATCACCGGAAATACGTGTATTTGATGGGCAAAGAAAACATTGCTCATCATAGCTCGGGATATTGTCCATCAATGGCTGCTCATCATGCCCATGCCACGGCCGTTTCACCCGATGGGGAGAGACCAAAACCCATTGCCCGGTTAACGGATTATAACGACGATGGGGATGTTCAATAGGATTGAATGCAATTTTGGGCATGGCAGTCTCTTACCTTAATCTATACTTTTCAACACCGGCTGTGGCAATCTTTATTAACACTCAGGCTGGACACAGTTTAACAACGAGCATTAATACTAATCTGAGATACTAATCACGTAAATGTAAACAATTACACAAGAAGCTTAGATATAAACCTAAAAGACAGATTAAGGTGTTCAACTTCGACATATTCTGCAAACATGAGTTAAAGTCACAGTAAATTTACTTAATCTATTAATTAAAACAAATTATTAAGAATTAAGATAAATTACAAATACGATATTTAATAACAATTTTGTGATTCTGATTACATCTCCACCAAATGGTAACGTTTACAATTTAGTATCAAATAAACTAGCCAGGAAAAGAAACATGTCCACTATAGAACACGGTTTAAGCTTGGTAGATATATTGGTATTTATGTTCTATGTCGCCATTATCATCAGTGTGGGGCTCTGGGTATCCAGGGATAAAAAAGGCTCGGACAAAAGCACTGAAGATTACTTCCTGGCAGGTAAATCCTTGCCCTGGTGGACAATAGGCGCCTCACTGATCGCGGCAAACATTTCTGCCGAGCAATTTATTGGCATGTCCGGCTCCGGTTATTCCATTGGTTTAGCAATAGCTTCTTATGAATGGATGGCGGCAATTACATTAATTATCGTAGGTAAATATTTCTTACCTATTTTCATTGAGAAAGGCATTTATACTATTCCCGAATTTGTGGAACAACGGTTTAATAAAAATTTAAAAGCCATTCTAGCGGTGTTTTGGATCTCACTCTATATTTTCGTCAATCTGACCTCTGTGCTTTATTTGGGTGGTTTAGCACTTGAAACCATTCTGAATATTCCATTGATCTATTCCATTATTGGGCTGGCAATTTTTGCCCTGGTTTATTCTATTTACGGCGGCCTCTCGGCTATCGTTTGGACCGATGTTATTCAAGTGTTTTTCCTGATATTAGGGGGATTGCTCACAACATTTATCGCCATCAGCTATATTGGCGGTAGTGACGGTATAATGGCCGGATTTACAAAAATGGTTGATGCAGCGCCAGGACACTTTGAAATGATTTTAGATAAAAGTAATCCTCAATTCATAAACTTGCCTGGTGTTGCTGTACTGATTGGCGGTTTATGGGTTGCTAACCTCTATTATTGGGGCTTCAACCAATACATTATTCAACGTACCCTTGCGGCCAAGTCAGTGCAGGAAGCGCAAAAAGGAATTGTTTTCGCCGCTTTTCTGAAACTTATTCTGCCTTTCTTGGTTGTTGTTCCGGGCATTGCCGCTTACGTGATCACAACATCCCCGGAATTAATGGCAGGTTTAGGCAATCTTGCGTTAAATAATATGCCTGATGCAACGCACTCAGATAAAGCTTATCCGTGGTTAACCCAATTTCTACCTGTAGGTTTTAAAGGTATCGTATTTGCCGCATTAGCAGCCGCTATCGTTTCATCATTAGCGTCAATGCTCAATTCGACCGCCACCATTTTCACTATGGACATTTATAAGGAATATATTGCGCCTGATTCAAGCGATCATAAACTGGTTAATGTTGGCCGTATTTCTGCCATTATTGCCCTGATTATCGCCTGTTTTGTTGCGCCGATGCTTGGCGGTATTAACCAGGCATTCCAATATATTCAGGAATATACCGGCCTTGTCAGCCCCGGTATTTTAGCCGTATTTTTACTTGGCCTGTTCTGGAAAAAAACAACCAGTAAAGGGGCGATAATTGGTGTGGTTTTATCGATACCTTTTGCCTTATTTCTGAAATTTATGCCATTTTCGATGCCATTTATGGATCAAATGCTCTACACATTACTCTTTACGCTGATCGTTATTGCATTCACGAGTTTAAGTACATCAGCTAATGACGATGATCCCAAAGGCATTGTATTAGTTTCATCTATGTTTGCTACCGACCGCAGTTTTAACATTGCGTCTTATGCCATTATGATCATTCTGGCTGTATTATACGTTGTTTTCTGGTAGTCAGTTTCTTTGACAGCCTCTACTAATAGAGGCTGTCACAAAAGGCCGACGTTTCTTATGAAATGGCGAAAATAATCAACATGCCAAATGAATTATAGACTTATAATGTTGAAGTTGCCTTTTTATAGGTAGCGGATAAAAGTTCGATTTTTTTACTCTTTCTACTAGTTAGCCCATTGCTCAGCGCCGAGCACTTTTCGGCCTAAAAGCTGCGACTACCTTATCATCGGTCTCCACATACGGGCCATCCAGCAATTGGATACAATATGGCACACTGGCAAAAATACCGGATACCAGAACTTTGCCGTTTTCGTCTTTCAAGCCTTCCAACGTTTCTGCGATTGCTTTTGGCTGCCCCGGCAAGTTCAAAATCAGCGCCTGTTTGCGGATAACACCCACCTGACGGGATAAAATTGCCGTTGGAACAAATTGCAAACTAATCTGACGCATCTGTTCGCCATAACCCGGCATTTCACGATCTGCAACCGCTAATGTGGCATCAGGCGTCACATCTCGGCGTGCTGGGCCGGTTCCACCGGTTGTTAAAACCAGATGACAGCCGATTTCATCCACCAATTCACACAAGGTTTGTTCAATGATGATCTGCTCATCCGGGATCAGGCGAGTCTCTATCTGAAAAGGGGTGGTAATCGCCCTTTTTAGCCACTCCTCCAATGACGGAATCCCTTTGTCCTGATAAATACCGCTTGATGCACGATCAGAGACGGATACCAAGCCAATGCGCAATTCATTCATATAAACCTCAATTAACACAATTAAACTAAATAGCAAAAAGGCGGCCAATTATGCCGCCTTTAACGCTAAAAGAATAGTTTATAGCCTATCATTACAGCAGATCAGCGATCATCTTTTCAAGTTTGCTCTGATCAATAGCAAATTTACGAATACCATCCGCCAGTTTTTCTGTTGCCATTGCATCCTGATGATGTTCCCAGTAGAACTGAGCTTCACTCAATGGCTCTGGACGCGCTTTCATTTCACCGGTATAGCCCAGTTTACGTTCAACTTCACCCTGAGCTTCGGACAGTTCTTTCAACAGCGCAGGGGCAATAGTCAAACGGTCACAACCCGCCAATTCCAAGATCTCACCGGAATTACGGAAACTTGCTCCCATAACTACAGTGTCATAGCCATGTTGTTTATAGTATTGGTAGATTTCAGTCACAGAAATGACGCCAGGATCTTCGTGTGGAGCGAACTCTTTCTGATCGCTGTTCGCTTTATGCCAGTCAAGAATACGGCCAACGAATGGCGAAATCAGATAAACCCCGGCTTCCGCACAAGCACGCGCCTGAGCAAAGGAGAACAGTAGTGTCAGGTTACAGTTAATTCCCTCTTTTTCTAACTGTTCAGCCGCGCGGATACCCTGCCAGGTTGAAGCCAATTTGATCAGAATCCGATCATTGCTGATACCTGCCTCGTTATACAACTTAATCAGGCGTTTAGCTTTGGCAACACTGCGTTCAGTGTCATAAGACAAACGGGCATCAACTTCTGTCGAAATACGGCCAGGGATCAGTTTGAGAATTTCCAAGCCAATATTTACCGCCAATTTATCACTAGCATCCACAATCTGCTGCCCGCGGGAATCGCTCTGTTCACGCGCCCACGCAATTGCTTCATCAATTAATTTACGGTATTCAGGAATCTGTGCAGCGTTAAGGATCAGAGATGGGTTAGTTGTCGCATCTTGTGGCTGATAAAGTTTCATCGCCGCAATATCCCCAGTATCTGCTACTACTGTTGTCAGTTTACGCAGGGAGGTTAGTTTATCGGTCATTTTGTCATATCTCATCGTTATGCGTGAAATTGTGGCATTGTTATTGAGCCATCCACTGATAATAACACGGTAAGACCTTGCTGCAAGGCGGTAAAAACGATCACTCGCAGTCATTCACTCTGTAACCAACCTTTTCATACCACTTCGCTAATGTTCAATATTGAACCAATAGTTTCCATGTGTGAGACAACGATTATTTTCTTATTTTTATCAATTCTATTTATTAATTTCCTGCAATCAAACTCATCAAATATAATTACCGCTGAATCCGAGTTATTGAGATAATCTAAAAATCTATCATTTGCTAAATAGGAATCAAAATTATGGTCTATATATGTATCCTTTTATTTCAGATAATTTCTTAAGAAAAAAGGTTTTACCACTGCCATTATTTCCTACTAATTGTACAATTCTATGTTTTTCCAATTTTTGCTCTAAAATTGATAATTTAGAAGATAAATTTCTCTTTTTATAATAAACATTGTAGTGTTCAGTTATTCTTTTAATAGATACAGTTTCTGACAAATATCCAAATATGGCAAAATAAAAAATGACTATTCTACTATCTAAGTTTATAGCAGCAGTAATGTTATCTGCTTCAAAACTGGGATATAAAGAATAAAAGATCATTAAACTAGATATTATCAGACCTAATATAGAAGCCAAAGAATTAATTAAATATCGTTGCGATGCTATGGTATATAAACAATGTATTCCAGATAGAATAGTAGCTCGACAAAAACGATTAGCCAGATGACACTGAGGTAACTTTTTAATATAAGAAAAGCGAATTGATAAAGCATGCAACTCTTTATAGTGTTTATTTCTATTATGCCTGTACACAGGATACAATAAATAAACGCTAGTAAACAATATAAATATAGCACCAAACATAACCATAAAATTATCAGAATTAAGGAATAACAATACAGTTCCGACAAATATCGAACCAAACCAGAAAACATCCTTGGCATACATGGTAAATCTATTTATTATTACATTATATTCATGCTTAAATAAGTTGAAGCCTTCCGACCTAAAGTTGCTTTTAATAGAACTATATATATCTTGTCTTGCTTTTTTTCTTATCTTAAGCTCTATTAAGTATGATCCTACAATCAATGAAATCATACCTAATAGAGATATAGATATGATCTTATAGGTCTCACTGTCATATTCATTATATGTAATTCTGCCCAACTCGAATAACGAAAAACTAGCAATGAATAATAGTATAATCCCAATTACAGAGTTATAACTAAAAACATATAGAAACTGAGAGAATTTTGATTTATTAATCTTATAACCTTCACCTAATACAATACTATTATCTGACGTCGATTTTATAGGTTTATTTTTTGTTTCCAATTCAATATTATTAAGTTTATGCGAAAATGATAATATAATATCAATTTCATACTCTGCCTTTATTTTTGAAATTATACTTTCTAAATCAAATAATAAGTTAGAATCCCAACCAGCGCTATTTACATCAAAATAAATATGGCCTCTATAATTATCAATGATAGCCATATATACATTCCTTACCGCAAAAATAAGATTCAATTGCCCTCTTGACAGATCGCCAATGCTTGAACTCAGATCAATATATTTATGAATCTGAAAAATTTCATAACTTAATTTATTTAATATGCTTCTATTGATTAGCTCTTTTGATAAATATATATTCCCCAGAATAGTTTTATCAATAAAACCCTGTGTACCATCTAAATCATAATATTTCTCTGGCTTGCATCGATAATTTTTATATCGCCTAATAATTGACAATTTAGCCAGATAACCATCATAAAATGGCGTTAGTAATCTGACTACACCAAGATATTCACCAACCAAGATTAGAGAATATAAAAGAATTAGCAACTTATCATTATTCTCCATTTCCTTACCAATTAAAATGAGAAATAAAACAGGAATAACTTTTAAAAATGCATTTGAGGCAATATCTACAGATCTCCACAATGAATCAATACGTTTTACTTTTTCTTCAATATTAATAATTCTATTCAAACTTAAAAATTTCCCTCCCTGATACCCAGTTAATAATATAGCAGACAGAGACTCAAAATTATCCCCAATAAATCCGTATCTCCGTTTCCTTATCTTTGCTAGTTGCTTAGAGAGATAGGCTCGCTTTTTAAATAGAAAAAAGGATAATAGTATTAATATAGGATATAAAGATAATAAGCCAACTGTTCCCCCTTCTACATTAATGACCATTAGAATGGAGAGATAAATGAAACAAATTACCTTAGATATCATCAAAACCACACTAGTATCATAGGTGGAATAATTTACAATATCGTGTTCATTCTGCTGAGCATCTTCTTTACCAGTAAAACAACCACCAAATGTTGAGAGAATATAAGCCTGTTTTTTAGTGATGAGAAATAGACTTAGATTATTAATCACACTCAAGACAGGTCTTAATATTACAATTAAGAAAATAATCAGGCCCACCCTATCCGTATCTAAACCACCAGTCAAAGGAAGCGTTATTATATAAATCAATATGAAAAATGAAAAAAAAGAAGATAATAAATTAATTATTACCTCAATAGGAAACAGAATTAAGGTACTATATTGCTTTATTAAATTATTCTTAATTGAAGAAATATTCATTTGCTACCTTATTTTTTAATAGCTAAATTTGGATCTTCTTTGCACCCTGAATTAGTTATAAAAATGATATCAGTTCCTGAAAAATCATTCTTAAAAACTTTATTTTCGTTTACTTGTTTAAGTAAGCTTACTAATTTAGCTCTTTCTCCTTTAAAGGGCGAATATTTAAATTATTTCAATATCGTTAGTCAATGATAATCTGTCAGATATGAGGTAAATATCTCATAAATTAGGCTTTATATACTTATTACTCAAACAACGATTTTTCTGTGTCGTGAATATTAGAAAAAACACCGAGATAAAGAACTCACTGAATTCAGTAACTTGAAACCATTGCCAATCATTTCATACAAAATAAATTACTTCAATGTTATTTTATTCTCAACATCAGCGCTTATTTTCTTTGCAACAAAAACTGAACTCAAAGAGCACATTGCAAAAAAGATAAATAAAATACTACTTCCTAGCAAAGGGATTAACCCTATTATTATAAGACCAAAGGCTGACTGGTAACTTCTTGAAATTGCATCCGAAGACGATATTATTCTCGCAAAATATTTTTCTGGAGTCAGCTCTTGCCCTGATGTATAGAGAGATATCCTTAAAAAAGAGAGTCCGATAAAAATAAGCATAGTTCCTAAAGTATAAAATAACAGGACAATTTTTGATAAAGGTATAGCCCAAAGAATACTCCCAACTGCAATTAACAGAGAACCCAGAAAGAAAGATTTTTTTAATTTACTTATATTAAAATAGTAGCTAGAAAAATAAGATCCAAATAACATTGAAACAGAAGCTAAAAAGGAAAAATAAGCAATTAAATCAGAAAAAGAAAATGAATGTAATCCACTAAATAAAGAGACAATCGTTGTATAGTTAGAAGTCATTATATAGGTTGAAATCACTTGGTATGATACCATTGCAGTTAAAATACTTATCCTAAACAACAATATATTTCTCTGAACATTATTCTTGATAATATATTCTAAACCACCATACTTCATAGAAATATCTTTTCCCTTTATTTTAGCTCCCCAATCTCCGATAAAAAAGAGAAATATAATTGATAAAATAAAACACATTGATTCAACAAGAAATAATGATCGTATTGAAATTATATTTATCAAAAAACCTGCTATCAATGGAGAAGATACAGAGAGCAACCCATAATAGAATTGTTGCTTTGATATAAAAGCAACTCTTTCTTCTGAGCTGACAAATACCTGGTATGCCACTGACCTTATCGATATATTCAAACCTGAAAAAAATGATAGGAGAAAAGATATGAAAAATAATAAATATATATTATTGACAAATACAGCAAGGAATATTGTTATTGCCCGGAAGAAATCCGAATAAATACAAATAGCCCGCATACTAAACCGAGCAGTTAACCCACCAATAACTACAAAAACTAATATACTCGCTGTTAACCTTACAGATACCATTAAAGACGTATCTATCTCGGACTTGGTAATTGAATATACAAGTGAAAGAAGCGCTATTTCACTTATTCCTGCACCAAAGATAGATATTATATCCGAGGATAATAGCTTGTTTTTATTCTCCATATCTTATCCCATTTATATTTTATTTATCCAATCGATTTCATTAATGGTATTTCCCCGATTTCAATTAAATAAGAAGCCGTAATTTTGTACACTTTCTTATTTTTAGTAATAATTACACTATTACAATCCAAGAAAAATAGATCAAATTCACAAAAATTAACATTTTAATAAGCCAAAAAACTTTATTTAAATTTATATATAAAATTAAACCAAAATATAACTTTATAAATTATTTAAATATTTTTAATGTTAATAGCAGTATCGATCAATAAAATGGAATGCAAAATTATCAGCTTGTTACCCTACAGATACCACGCACACAGTTTCCGCTATCGTCGTGATTAATTCTTTATTATCCTATCTTCTGTTAAAGTATCCTCATCTGAACAACCGGGACGATATTATGCTTATTACTATTTCACCTGCAAAAACCCTTGATTATGAAAGCCCGCTTGCCACGGAAGAATATAGCCAACCAGAATTACTCGACCAATCACAGCAGTTAATCAGTATTTGTCGCGAACTGACGCCTGTCCAAATTGCGAGTTTGATGGGTATCAGCGATAAACTTGCCGGCCTGAATGCCGCTCGTTTTGGCGAATGGCATGCTGATTTCACGCCAGAAAATGCCCGTCAGGCTATTCTGGCATTTAAAGGTGATGTTTATACCGGTATGCAGGCTGAATCTTTCTCCAATAAGGATTTTGATTTTGCTCAGAATCATCTGCGTATCCTGTCTGGCCTTTATGGTGTACTCCGTCCGTTAGATCTGATGCAGCCTTACCGGCTGGAAATGGGGATCAAGCTGGAAAATAAACGTGGTAAAGATCTCTACGCTTTCTGGGGAGATTTGATCACGGAAAAGCTCAATGAGGCGCTGGAACAACAAGGTGATAATGTGTTGGTTAATTTGGCTTCCGATGAATATTTCAAATCCGTGAATACGAAAAAGCTAGCCGGTAAAATTATTAAACCCGTATTTCTTGATGAGAAAAACGGTAAATATAAGATCATTAGCTTCTATGCGAAAAAAGCCCGTGGGCTAATGAGCCGGTTTATTATTCAGAATCAGTTAACCCAAACTGACCGTCTGGTGGAGTTTAATCTGGATGGTTACGCCTTTGATGAGTCACTGTCCAAAGGAAATGAACTGGTATTTAAACGCCCTGAACAACATTAAGGCTTTTATTATCAGCCATAAACGCCGCATGATTTGTGCGGCGCCTACTCTCATCGCTATTTAGGCAATCTTTCCATCAGGAAAGTACGTAATTCAGCAAAATTTGCCGGTAAATGATGGGATAATAAGCTTAAATCAGCCCGTTCCGCCAAAGCTTTGGGCAATGGTAATTCCCCACCCAGAATTTGCTCTACGCTCTCTTTAAATTTCGCTGGATGCGCCGTACCGAGAAATAACCCGTATTCACCGTCTTGTAATTGATCACGCAGAATACGATAAGCAACCGCGGCATGAGGTTCAGAGATGTAACCCAGTTTAGCCAGCGCCTTAATCGTCTCTTTAGTCACGTCATCACTGACTACGCCATATCCCAATTCACTTAACGACCAAGATTGACGACGAAATAGCTCTTCAATACGTGGCCAATTGTTTGGCTGGCTCACATCCATTGCGTTGGAAAGCGTGGCAACCGTCTGGTGAGGCAGCCATTTTCCATCCTCTAGATAACGTGGAACCGTATCGTTAACATTAGTGGCAGCGATAAAGCGTTTTACCGGCAATCCCATCGATTTTGCCAATAAACCCGCGGTCAAATCACCAAAATTCCCACTCGGTACAGAGATAACCAGTTGTTCACGTTTATCTTCTGGTAGCTGAGCAACCGCTTCAAAGTAGTAGCAAATTTGTGCTAACAAGCGGCTGATGTTAATTGAGTTGGCTGAATTGAGATACAGAGCTTGTTTCAACTCCTGATCATCAAACGCCTGTTTAACCAACGCTTGGCAATCATCGAAATCGCCATCAATTGCCACCGTGTGAATATTACCGCCCAAGGTACAGAACAGTTTTTCCTGTAACGGGCTGATTTTGCCCTGTGGATAGAGGATCACCACCTGTACATTATTCAAACCATAAAAGGCGTGCGCTACTGCTGCCCCCGTATCGCCGGAAGTCGCCGTCAGGATGGTTACTGGCTGCTCACCAGCAACTTGTGCCAACATTTGCGCCATAAAACGGCCGCCAAAATCCTTAAATGCCAGAGTTGGGCCGTGGAATAATTCCAACGTTGCAACATCATTTTCTACTTTGGCAACAGGCGCCGGAAAAGTAAAAGCATGCTGAACTCGTGTCGCCAGTTGTTCTGGCGGAATTTCTTCGCCAATAAACGCTGAAAGAATGCAACCGCTGCGAGTAACAAAATCCAGTTTCAATAGTTGGTCAATTTCTTCCCGACTAAATTCCGGTAAATCTTGCGGGAAGAAAAGCCCTTGCTGTTTGCCTAATCCCTGTTTGACTGCCTGTGCAAAATTTACCTGCTCGCTGTTGTCTTTTAAGTTATACAGTTTCATCAGTTACCCTATCTGTCGTGCGCCTGCGAGATCCAGACGGCAAATGTGTACAAAACCTTCATCATTCTGAACATAATGCTGTTGCAGCCATTTAGCCATTTCTTCTGCGGTCGCCATATCATTACAAATGGAGAACAAGGTCGGCCCAGAACCAGAAATACCACACGCCAATGCTCCTATCCGTTTCGCGGTTTCACGAGCCTTAGCAAAACCCGGCAGTAGTTGAGTACGATATGGTTCAGCCACCACATCTTTCATCAATTTGGCTGCCAGATCGGGTTGCCGTGTATGACAAGCATGAATAAAGCCAGCAAGAAAACGGCCATGATCGATAACATCCTGCTTCGAATATTCCACAGGTAAAATCGCTCTGGCTTCTGCGGTAGAAACTTTAATGCCCGGATAAGCCATCACCCATAACCACTCATCAAACGAAGGTACTGGCTGACAGATGATATCCTCCTGTTCCATAATCAGTTGTAAACCGCCGAGATAACATGGAGCGACATTATCATAGTGAATACTGCCGGAAATACGCCCTTCCAGTTCCCCCATCATTGCCAGTAATTGGCTTTCACTAAACGGAAGACCTGCAAATTCATTCAGCGCCATCAAGCCAGCAACAACAGAACAAGCGCTAGAGCCAAGACCAGAGCCAATTGGCATATTTTTTTCCAGCGTCATCGCCACAGGTAATTGTTTACCCAAATGCTGACAGAATAATTGCCAGCATTGATAAACGATGTTGTGCTCCAGTTGTTCAGGTAACTTCTCCACAAACAGCCCTTCATTACGCAAACTAAAGCTCTCCGCTGCCCGGACAGTAACGCAATCACCTAATAAATTACCATCAACCGGAGAGACCGCCGCTCCCAACACATCAAACCCAACACTGACATTGCCAATAGATGCAGGCGCATAAACTTTAATCACAATTAAACTCCCTGTTTCCAGGACAAAGTACGCAGCATATCTGCGAACACACCTGCGGCAGTAACATCATTACCCGCCCCGTATCCCCGCAGTACCAGCGGTATTGGCTGATAGTAACGCGTGTAGAATGCCAACGCATTTTCGCCATTTTTGACTTTATAAAGCGGATCATTGCCATCTACTGCGGCAATTTTCACCTTACAACGGCCATCTTCAATTATGCCAACATAGCGCAGCACTTTTCCCTGCCCTTTGGCTTCTGCCACACGCTGGCTGAAAACCTGATCAAGAGAGGGTAAACGCTCAAGGAAAGTATCCACGCTGCCACCGTTATCAAAGGAAGCTGGCAGTACAGGCTCCACATCAATATCATCCAGTTCAAGTTCATAACCTGATTCACGAGCGAGGATCAACAACTTACGAGCAACATCCATACCGGACAGATCATCACGCGGATCAGGTTCGGTATAACCCTTCTCTTTCGCCAACAACGTCGCCTGAGATAGTGACATTCCTTCATCCAGCATACCGAAAATAAAAGAGAGAGAGCCGGAAAGAATGCCATTGAACTGAACCAGTTCATCACCCGCATTAAGCAGGTTTTGTAAATTTTCAATAACTGGCAGGCCGGCCCCGACGTTAGTGTCATACAGGAATTTGCGTTTAGATTTCTCTGCTGCCTTACGAATCTGGTGATAATAAGCCATCGACGATGTATTGGCTTTTTTATTCGGCGTGACCACATTGAAGCCATCACTCAGAAAACTGGCGTATTGATCGGCAATTTGTTGATTAGAGGTACAATCCACTATCACCGGGTTCAGCAAATGGTACTCTTTCTCCAAACGGATCAGACGACTCAAACTAAAAGGTTCTGTGGCCTCTGATAAACATTGCTGCCAATTATCAAGGCAAATGCCTCTCATGTCCGTCAGCATCGCCCGTGAATTAGCAATACCACATACCCTTAAATCGATGTGCTTTTGTTTCAACCAGGTTTGTTGACGACGGATCTGCTCAATTAAAACACTGCCTACACCACCAACGCCGACAACAAAAACTTCGATCACCTGATCGGTATTAAATAACATCTGATGGCACAAACGAACGGCTGTCGTTGCCACTTCATTATCGATAACCGCAGAGATAGAACGTTCAGATGACCCCTGTGCGATAGCAACGATATTGATATTACCGCGCGCCAATGCCGAGAAGAAACGGGCAGAGATGCCACGCAAGGTACGCATACCATCGCCAACAACCGAGATAATGGAAAGATTTTCCATCACATCCAAAGGATCAAGTACGCCCTCTTTCAGTTCAAGATAGAATTCTTCACTCAGCGCCTGACGCGCACGTTCCAATTCACGTTGAGGCACACAGAAGCTGATACTGTATTCTGAAGATGATTGAGTAATCAGCACAACAGAGATCCCTTTGCGAGACATGACAGCAAATACCCTTGCCGCCATACCCACCATCCCTTTCATGCCAGGGCCTGATACGTTAATCATCGCCATACTGCTCAGGTTAGTAATCCCTTTTACCGGCGTACTTTCATCTTTCTGCCCGTCACCGATAAGTGTTCCCGGCGCATCTGGATTAGCAGTATTCTTAATCAAACAGGGGATCTGAAATTGAGCAATCGGGGCAATAGTCCGTGGATGCAACACTTTGGCGCCAAAATAAGAGAGTTCCATCGCCTCTTGATAGGACATGCCTTTTAGTAGCCGCGCATCCGGCACAATTCTGGGATCACAGGTATAAACACCATCCACATCAGTCCAGATTTCACAACATTTAGCCCGCAAACAAGCCGCCAAAACCGCGGCGGAATAGTCAGAACCGTTACGCCCTAGGACAACCAGCTCCCCTTTCTCATTCCCGGCCGTAAATCCAGCCATCAGGATAATATGGTCATCAGGAATATTCAGAGAAGAGATGCGCTTGGTAGATTCGTTGATATCTACCGTAGATTCAAGGTAATGACCTTGTGCCAGCAGATTTTTCACCGGATCAATCACCGTGACTTTATGACCACGCGCCTGCAATACAGACTCCATGATGGCAATAGAGAGTTTTTCACCACGACAAATCAGGGAAGCGTTAATACTGTCCGGGCATTGACCCAGTAACGAAATACCATGCAGAACCTGTTTCAATTGCGCAAGTTCTTGCTCAACCATCATTTTTAACCGTTCATAAGCAAAACCGGGTTGCGCCTGTGCCAATCCCTGTAATAAATCAGCAAAGATCTGCTCAGCATCATGCATATGGGTAATGATCTCTTGTCCGGAGACTGTTTTTTCAATCATCGCCACTAAATGATTGGTAATTTTTGCCGGTGCGGAAAGCACCAATGCAACTCCTCCCTGAGAAAGTTTTTTTTCTGCAATATCGGCAACGCTCAGCACACGTTGGTAATTAGCGACCGAAGTTCCGCCAAATTTAAGCACTCGCATTAACATTTTTCTCCTGATTCCGCGCCAAAAAAAAGCCCGCATCTGATTTGGATGCGGGCTTTTTTCTCTGTTTTATATATGCGTCAGCCCGCCCCGTAACCTGTGGTTCCGGTGGTGATAATAATTGTGGTTTTCAGGCTGATAGTTTGCATAAGTTCCTGTCTGTCATTTAATGGGTTCGACCCTATATTGGTTAAATGAATCTGTGCACAAAGTCAAACATTTTCTCTAAACAATCTTATTTTTTCGATATTTTTAGTACTGGAATAATTCATCTCATGGTCATCAAGACAAACAAATATTTCTTGTTGAAGCCAATTTTTTAGTTGTTAAATCCATTTTTAACAAAATTAACAATATATTTTATCTTTTCGTAAAAATCAGCTATTTTTGTTCACTGCCAAACTCAAAAGAGATTATTTTCCGTACAAAACCACTCTGTGCGTTAACAGAAATTTGTCATTTGCATGACAGAATACAAGGTATAAAATAACCAATATAAATAATATTAACGTGCTACAATCAATTTTGATGTACGTCAATAAAAGGTAGTTTTTTTAGATGGTAAATGCATTGCAAGCTGTTATATTGCTGTTAATGGACTAACATAACACTGTTTAACCAGTTTTTTGGGTATATACCCACCAAAGGAAAAGCAACTTTTACTTTCAGTGTAAAACATATCAATAAATGTTATTACTGATTTAAGCTATAATTTCAGTGATGACAAATAATAACCAGTAAATATCCTGAGATAAGAGTAGTTTGAATCATTCTGATTTATTTTTAAGCGATTCTAGGTAGCAACCATGCAAACCCCGCACATTTTGATTGTTGAAGACGAAATTGTCACTCGCAATACCCTAAAAAGCATTTTCGAAGCTGAAGGGTACATAGTTTATGAAGCCACTGATGGTTCAGAGATGCACCACATTCTGTCAAACAATGACATTAACTTGGTGATTATGGACATTAACCTTCCAGGCAAAAATGGCTTGTTACTTGCCCGCGAACTGCGTGAGCAAGCAAATGTCGCCCTGATGTTCCTGACCGGCCGTGATAATGAAGTAGACAAAATCCTTGGCTTGGAAATTGGTGCTGATGATTACATCACCAAACCATTTAATCCGCGTGAATTAACTATTCGCGCCCGCAACCTGCTTTCTCGTACCATGAATCTAAGTAATGTCAGCGAGGAACGTCGCCAGGTTGAGAGTTATAAATTCAATGGTTGGGAATTAGATATCAATAGCCGTTCTCTGATCAGCCCGGCGGGAGAGCAGTATAAATTGCCACGTAGCGAGTTCCGCGCCATGCTTCATTTCTGTGAAAATCCAGGCAAAATCCAAACACGCGCAGATTTACTGAGAAAAATGACAGGTCGTGAATTGAAACCTCATGACCGTACCGTTGATGTAACGATTCGTCGCATCCGTAAACATTTCGAATCAACGCCAGATACGATGGAAATTATCGCCACCATTCACGGTGAAGGCTATCGTTTCTGTGGTGATTTGGAAGCATAACTTGAACTGTCAGTGTCAGTAAGCCTCTAAAAATGACAGGATGGGACATCCCTGTGGGACCCCATCCTGCCCCTCAATTTTCTACCGTCTTCCACGGCATAATCGGTACAGCACTTATCGCATTCTTCGGTGAACCGTCGATCATCTTATCGGAATATGTCAGATAGACTAATGCATTACGGTTTGCATCATAGAAGCGGACAACTTGAAGCTTTTTAAACACCAGTGAAGTTCGTTTCTGGAAAACCACCTGACCTTTTTTGCCGCTCTTTTTAATCTTGTCTGCTAGTTCAATCTCCCCAACCTGCTGACAAGAAATCGCCGCATCAGAAGTATCTTCCGCAAGCCCTAAACCCCCTTTTATTCCGCCTGTCTTTGCCCTGCTCAGGTAGCAAGTCACATTTTTAACATCAGGATCATCAAACGCTTCCACGACAATTTTGTGATCAGGCCCGATAAATTTGAAAACAGTGTCTACCGAACCAATCTCTTCTGCCTGAGTCGCCACAGGTATGAACAACAATGTTGTCGTTACTAGTATCTTTATGATTTTTAACATATATAGTCTCGTGCCTTAATTAATTCAGCGTAAAATTTCACCACCAATATACCAAATAGTCGGTAATACCCTCTAATAACAATAATTACTTATTAGAATAATTTCACAAAGTAATGAGTGAAATAATAATACGAATAAGTATCCTATTGTAAATATAAGACTTGTTTTACACTTAGTGCTTATATCCAGTAGAGTTATTGTTGAATGCCACGCTTGTCAATAAATTATGAACACCAACAGCACACAGATACCAAAACAGATATGCAATACATAGGAATGATTCGTTTTACTTACTCTGTGGGCCTGTTCAAATGGCAAACAAAATAGCCTAGTAGTATAGGTTCTTATATTGTTCTTTCTGGTCTTAACGACTAAGGAGATGTATGGATCAAACCGGCATCATTCGTGATTTATTACGTTGGCTAGACAATCATCTAGATCAACCGTTATCACTCAATAATGTTGCAGCTAAAGCAGGTTATTCTAAATGGCACCTGCAACGTATGTTTAAAGACATTACCGGCCAGGCTATTGGCTCCTATATCCGTGCCAGAAGGTTATCACGGGCAGCCGTTGCTTTACGTTTAACCAGCCGCCCTATTCTGGATATTGCTTTACAGTACCAGTTTGACTCCCAACAAACTTTCACTCGCGCATTTAAAAAACAATTTAATAAAACACCTGCACTTTATCGTCTCAGTGAGGAGTGGTGCGCCACGGGCATTTGCCCGCCCATATTACTGGATAAAAGGTATATTCCCGAAGCAACCTATCTCACACTGGAGGAACAGCCACTGGTTGGTATAGAACAGACCTGTTCTTATACGCTGGAACAATGGTCCAGTTTTTGTACTGAAATGCGACACAATTTCTGGACATATTATCTGCAAAATGCAGAAGTGTTACCTCCTGTACTTTATGGCCTTCATCATGCGACTCCCAATCCAGAAAAAGAAGATGAACAAACCGTGTTGTACACAACGGCGGTAGAACCCCAATATGCCCAGTTTGATGTGGCAGGCAGCCAACCTGTTACATTACCGGCTGGAGAATACGTCTCATTTAGTTACTACGGCACCAAAGATGGCTTACAGGATTTCCTGTTTACCGTCTACGGTATTTGCCTGCCAATGCTAAACCTGACGCGTAGGAAAGGATACGATATCGAACGATATTACCTTACCAATACCAATGATAGGGATAAGGAAGCGGCGAACCATATCATCGAATTTCAGTATCTCATTCCTATCCAGCATTAACGTTGTAATTCATCCAGCGCGGGCGTATCCAGATGTGTGATATCGCCTGCCGTTTCTACAATCCAGCCTGACGCCAGCCACGGACTTTGTTGATAATCCACTCTGGACAGAGAGCAATTTCGCAGGCGAAGACGACGTTCAGCATGGGCGGGCAATCCCAGTATGGTGCTAACCAAACATCCCAAAGCGATGCCATGACTGACTAACAACGGCCGGCTACCAACCGGCAGCTTACGGCAGCTTTCCAGCGCAGCTCTCATACGCACAGCGAGTTCATCCATCGATTCGCCTTCAGGGATACGTCCCCCTGGCGTGCCATCAAGGACTTGCTTACGCCAGTTCTCCTCTTCCGAGGTCAAGGAATCAATATTTCTGCGCTCCAGCACCCCCATGTGCAACTCGCGCAAACGTGGCTCCAGAATAATTTCACAACCACAAACCTCAGCAATGATTTCCGCCGTTCGACGTGTCCGTCCAAGATCGCTGGTAATAACATGGGTAATACTTTCAGATTTTACTCTTTGCGCCACTAATCTGGCTTGATGTTCGCCTGTTTCGGTCAAAGGGCTGTCAGATTGTCCCTGAATACGATGTGCCGCATTCCATTCGGACTCCCCATGCCGAACAAGATATACCTGTAACATTTTCATTTTCCGTTATACTGCGTAAATACTCGTTCAAAGGATAACTCATCTATTATGTATCACGTTATTGCCGCAACCACCAACCCTGCAAAAATTAAAGCCATTAGTCTCGCCTTTGATGATGTTTTTGGGCCAGGTACTTATCGGATCGAAGATATCAATGTAGACAGTAGCGTCCCACAACAACCTATTGGTAACACAGAAACCCGTACTGGCGCCCGTCAGCGTGTCATGGCTGCCAGACAAGTTCGTCCTGAAGCAGACTTTTGGGTCGGTGTGGAAGCGGGTATTGAAGACGATATGACCTTTGCCTGGATGGTGGTGGAATATCAGCAAATTCGCGGAGAATCTCGTTCAGCCAGTTTAATGCTGCCAGAAAAAATTCTTGATGGCATTCGAGAAGGTCGGGAATTAGGCCATGAAATGGCTTACCTTACAGGCATCAATAACATCAAGCAGAAAGATGGGGCGATTGGCTTTTTTACTGATGGCATCCTGACTCGTACCAGTGTGTACCACCAAGCTCTGATACTCGCTTTGGTGCCGGTACATCATGAAATTTATAAAGAACTGAACGCCCGTTAAACAGGCGTTCACCATAGGCCGCAGTCGGCGGCCTGCTATTTTAGTAGTTGCTGTTCCAACCAAGCCTTCACATCGTTTGAGGCAAATTTCAGGCTATTAGAGCCGCGCGTAATCGTCGCAATACCCACTCCAAGTTCATTTTTCAGCTCACGTTGACTCATTTTTCCACTCATCAACTCTTTGATGATTCGTACCCTGGTAGCCAGCGCTGTCCGTTCATCTGGCGTCAATAATAACTGTAAAATCGGATGCTGTAGATTTTCAGCAAAAGCCTGTTGGAGTAATGTCACGAAACATTGCCAATCTTCATGATCTTGCGGCGAAAGTGCCGGGTCTGTCAGATGATTCGTCGTCATAATCAATCAGTCATCATACTATTTAACTAGTACAGCAGCATAACATAGTTTGCCATAAATCAATAACGCCTTTGCCACTCCGCGTTAGTCAGCACATTTGATGATTTGCCCATGAAATGACTATAGAAAACATCATAAACCAAAACATTTTTGACATAATTGCGGGTTTCAGAAAATGGAATGCTGTCAATAAAAGCTATCGCATCGAGTCGCCCATCACTGTTAGATAACCAGCGCTCTACCCGAGTTGGTCCGGCATTATAAGCAGCGCTGGCAAGTATCCGATTATTTCCAAAGCGCTGATAAACTGACTCAAGATAAGCAGTACCGATTTCGATATTTGTCAGTGGGTTTATAAGTTGGCTACTGTTTATATATCCTTGGATTCCATTTTTCTTAACCGTATCCTCCGCCGTTTTTGGCATCACTTGCATTAACCCAATGGCCCCGACTGGCGAACTGGCCTGCGGATTCCAGGCACTTTCCTGACGGGCTATCGCCATCGCATAACTTTGAGAAATGCCTTTATTCGCAGTGAAATGACTAAATTCCCGCAGCCATGCCAATGGAAAACGTTCTTCAAGGTAGTCCCACATTTTTCCAGTTATTGTCGCCTGTACACTCAGAGCCGCCCATTTTTGATCGAAAGCATAACGCGCCAGTTGCTGTTGTTTTAATTTATCTTGGCTGGCGACCAGGTAGCTCCACTCTATGCGAGCAAGATTATCCATTTGCCAATATAGTAGTTCTCTCACTCTCTGTACTTCGGGTATTAAAGCAATAGCAGCATCTGGCTTTTTTGCGCGATTTATCACCAACGGATAGCTGACATTCAGTTTCTGCGCAGCAACCATTGGATAAAAACCACGGCCTTCTGTCAGCTTACGCAATATCGCCTCACCTTCGCTTTTATTACCCTGCGCTAATAGAATGTTAGCTTGCCAATAACGCCATTCTTCTTTGCTCTGCTTCTCTAACGGTAGCAATTTTATCCATTGAGCCACACCACGCTCATCTGCATGACCCAACGCCAAACGAACACGACGCTCAAGCAATGCAACAGATTGGCTCTCGCGAATCGCATCATCACGCCACTTTTCTTGTTCATCGCTCACATCGCCCATTAACTGCCAGGCAACAATCTCTTTTAATCGCTGACGTTCACTTGCATTCATCTTTTGCACTCTGACAATTGATGGGATGATCGCTCTTGCCTGTTCCGGATCTTGACGTGCGAAACGCGAGAAAGCCGCTAAAGTGGCGACACGAGTAAAATCAGTCGGCCCGGTATGATTAGCAAAATCCGCTACAGTCGCAGGATCATCCTGCAATTTAATCAAGCCCTCCCTGATACTTTTGTATCCCAGTGGCAATTGTTTAGCGAGGTAACTGACCAGTGACGTATTCCCCGCTTTTAACGCCAGGCTAATACGCTGTAATATCAGTTTCGTTGATAAATGGCCGGTTTGCTGCCAAACATCAAATAATTTATCGCAACTGGCTGGCAAAGAACGACCATTCAACCAAACCTCTTTCGCTCCCTGCCAGGCAACCTGTTCTTCACCCGTAGCCCATTTAGCAAAATAGTAATGACAACGGGCGGTAATAGATTTCGGTGCAGTAGGAGTGAACGCCAATACCTCGCGCCAATCTTCGCGGCGTGCAAGCTCATTAATAAAACGGGATGATAAAGAACGTGCGGGAGGCAGATTAGGATGACGATCCATCAAATCACGGATCTGGGTTGATGTAGCAAGTGACAGATCCTGAGTCAGCTCCCGGTATTGCAAATAAGGATAAAGCGGATAGTCTTTCAACGTTGGCATCAGCCTCGCGATTTCGGCCTTATCGCCGACATTCCACGCTTGTTTAATTTGCTGATATCTCTGCCGCTGATTTTCCAGAGAATCAGCACTTGCTGCTATAGAGATAAAAACCAACCCTACAGCTACCGCAAGGTATTGCCACTTAGCCATTATCACGCTCCTTCCGGAGATCAAATCAAATAGGTTAATATTACGAATGTATAAACAGCATAATAATATAATTACCACCGATTACCACATTAATTTACTCTATGATGAAACACTTAACTATATATTCATGGAAGGTAAGTTTTTTATCCAATAAATTGATTTGCCTTAACAAACTCAAGCCAGGATCATTTTATTCGAGCAATTGGGTTCTAGAGTTTATTAACTTAAATCGGGTAAACTGTGACAAATCGTGTTCAGATGAACATCAATAATCTAAACGGATATAATCAGGTATCAACGCGCCCTGTCCATGCGACTTGCTTCGCAAAACAGGCATTATCACCATCAGAGATAGCGAGGCTTATAGCAACGTGGCTCAATACGTCTACACCATGCATCGGGTCGGTAAAATTGTTCCCCCGAAACGTCATATTCTGAAAAATATCTCCTTGAGTTTCTTTCCGGGAGCAAAAATTGGCGTCCTTGGCCTAAATGGCGCCGGTAAATCGACCTTACTGCGCATTATGGCTGGCATCGATAAAGATATCGAAGGAGAAGCTCGCCCACAACCAGGAATTAAAATTGGCTATCTACCACAAGAGCCTAAATTAAACCTTGAGCACACTGTCCGCGAAGCCGTGGAAGAAGCAGTCAGCGAGGTAAAACACGCGCTGACTCGTTTGGATGAAGTCTACGCAGCCTATGCTGATCCTGACGCTGATTTTGACAAACTGGCTAAAGAGCAAGGTGAACTGGAAGCGATTATTCAGTCCCACGATGGGCATAACCTTGATAACCAGCTTGAACGCGCCGCTGATGCCCTGCGTCTGCCGCCGTGGGATGCAAAAATCGAGCATCTATCCGGGGGGGAGCGCCGCCGTGTGGCAATCTGCCGCTTACTGCTGGAAAAACCCGATATGCTGCTACTGGACGAGCCCACGAACCACCTTGACGCCGAATCTGTCGCCTGGCTGGAGCGCTTCCTGCACGATTACGAAGGTACTGTTGTCGCCATTACCCACGACCGCTACTTCCTTGATAACGTTGCCGGTTGGATTCTGGAACTTGACCGTGGTGAAGGTATTCCGTGGGAAGGTAACTACTCTTCATGGCTGGAACAGAAAGATGCTCGTCTGGCTCAAGAAGCCGCAACAGAAGCCGCACGTCGTAAATCCATTGAGAAAGAGCTGGAATGGGTTCGCCAAAATCCGAAAGGCCGTCAGGCAAAAGGTAAAGCACGTCTGGCCCGTTTTGAAGAATTAAATAGCGTTGAATACCAGAAACGTAACGAAACCAGCGAACTGTTTATTCCACCTGGGCCACGCTTGGGCGACAAAGTTCTGGAAGTGGAAAATCTAACCAAATCCTATGGCGACCGGGTTCTGATTGACAATCTGAGCTTCTCTCTGCCAAAAGGGGCGATTGTTGGGATTATCGGGCCTAACGGCGCCGGTAAATCTACCCTGTTCCGTATGATCTCCAACCAAGAACAGCCCGATTCCGGCGCTATCACGTTAGGTGAAACCGTCAAACTCGCTTCTGTCGATCAGTTCCGTGACAACATGGATGATAAGAAAACCGTTTGGGAAGAGATTTCCGGCGGTCAGGATATTATGCGTATCGGTAACTTTGAGCTGCCAAGTCGCGCCTATGTTGGCCGTTTTAACTTCAAAGGTGTTGATCAAGGCAAACGTGTCGGTGAACTGTCTGGTGGTGAAAGAGGACGGCTGCATCTGGCTAAACTACTGCAAGTTGGCGGTAACATGCTGTTGCTCGACGAACCAACCAACGATCTGGACATTGAAACCTTGCGCGCACTGGAAAACGCCTTGCTGGAATTCCCAGGTTGTGCGATGGTTATTTCCCATGATCGTTGGTTCCTTGATCGTATCGCAACCCACATCATTGATTACCAAGATGAAGGTAAAGTCACTTTCTTTGAAGGTAACTTTAGTGAATACGAAGACTATAAAAAGCGGACTCTCGGAGCAGAAGCACTGGAACCGCATCGCATTAAATATAAGAGAATCAGCAAATAATCATATTGAAAATGGCCTGGAGACAGGCCGTTTTCCGCTCAATTATTTAGATATAAACTCATAGTCTTATTCATTATGCTATGTGTAAGATACGTGTCATGGATAATCTTTCCTTCTTTCAACGTAATAATACGATCTGCATGTTTGATAAGCCTATTATCCTGTGAAGCCACAACAACCGTGCCTCTTTGGTTATGAGCAATAAAATTTAAGATATCAATCGCTATTTGGCAGTCATCATTATCAAGATAACGGGTTGGCTCATCAGCAAACAAATACCGAGGACTTTTCACAATGGCGCTGGCTATTGCCACCCGTTGTTTTTCATTATCACGTAATTCCTTGGGATATATATCTTTCTTATGTTTCAAACCAACAATATTCAGTGCCTTGGTTGCCCTGATTGTTGCTTCTTGATGAGAAGTCGTGATTCCACAAGAAAGAGATAATAGCAAATTATCCAGAACCGTAAGTTCATTAGATAAATTAATTCTTTGAAAGATAAAACCACAATTTATCAAATGAAATCTATCTAACTCGAAGTTATTCATCCTCCCCAATTCATTATCAGCAATTAATATTTTTCCTCCGTCGAGAGGCAATAACCCAGAAATCATTGCCAGCAAAGTACTTTTTCCTGAACAGAGATCCCCATTAATCAAAGTAAATTCACCTGGAAAAATAGAAAGAGTGATGTCTGAAATCATTTTCTGGTTAGCTTTACTTTTCGAAAAACCATATGAAATATCAATGGCTTCAATCGTAGCGATTTGATTCAAATTCATTATCTCAGCATAATTAATAGTGTAAGAAATCTGGCATTATCAGTAACTCTTACAGCCAGAGCAATCCGTAAAAATACAGATATTCATCATTATAAGATTACACAAACGAGGGAAAATCATATAAGAAATATCTCAATTGAAAGTATATCAATATTTCTACCAGTGACTATTTCAAATGACTATCTGCATGCTAAAATCAAAATTTTACTAAACAAGAGCAACCCATTCCTACCAACCATTCATTAACAATAGGCGACTATCTTGTTAGTACAAATAAAAAAATAACATCAGACAAATAATTTTTTATAGATAAAAACACCTTAATATCATAACAACATGTTAAAATTAATATTTAATCATCATAATAACAGCTACACATCTAACATTAAATTATTAATAAAAAGATCAACCCTCTCTTATTCTCCAACCAATCAAAAATTCAAAAACTTTTATTTATAAATCAACCGGGAAGTATTTAATTATTAATTTTGTTTTTATTCAAGAAATAAATAATCAATAGAAGTATCAAAAATATTAATAGCTGTTATATATTTTATTACTTACAGGAAATAAAAATATCCATCCACAATGCATATTGTGATTGGATATATATTTATTAATTTATCATATAAAATATTATATATAAATCTAATTACAAACGATTCAACTAGCGTGTCATTTAGGATTAGCCGCTAAAAGTTGCTGAATAAGTTCAATACAACGTAGGAAACGCTGATCATAATCAGGTGAATCCACATTGACATATTCAATATTATTACTTTTCAGCATATCCTCCAACAGTTGCTGGAACTCTTTACGATCCTGTTCGCTGCCAAGACTACGCAAACCATCAGCAACCCAAGGGGTGTTGTTTTCCAGTAGAATGACCAAATCAAATCGATATTCATCAATTAATGCCTGAACAAACGGATGTTCACGTCCTTCATATCGCTTACAGAATGCTTGGGTAGTGACAAAATCGGTATCTATAAATGCAACCTTATTCGCATATTTTACGGCAAAATCAATATACTGGGCTTGTCCTAATGCAATCTTGTCATAGTCCGAATATTGCAGCGCCATCTCATCGCCCCCCAGATGAGAAAAAACATAATCACGACCATATTCCCAAGCGCTTGTCGTATTAAAAATATTTGCCAATTTGTTAACTAACGTAGACTTACCACTGGATTCTCCACCAAGAATCGCTACGGTACGAACAAAAAAAGGTTTCACTTCCGTAGGAATATATTCCCAATGGCGGAATGGGTCCTGGCGAATATGCCGACCACTGATTTTCATAAATGAGCGTTGTGGATCGATAAGAATTGTCTCAATTCCTAAATGCTCTTTATATCGGCAAGCATCCTGAGTTTCACTGGAATATATATAAGTTGGATTAATGCCTTTTTTTGCCATAAAGGCTTTCATGCCTTCACTCCACACACCCCAACCATGTGGATAGGGTTCAATTCCCTGTTCATCAAAAGAATGAATATGAATATTTTTCTGATATTTAAACGTTTGCAGCAACCAGCGCAGACGATCACTCACCGTGGGTTGCTGAGACATAGAACTGCTTATAAACAGCTCCCGATCCCTAGGCTCATCATGGCAAAGAATAATATGCAGCTCATCCACCTGACTACAGGCCCGTTGAATTAGATAGATATGCCCGGTATGCAATGGATAGAACTTGCCGAATACCACTCCAACAGTTTTATTTTGTACAGGATATTGCAACCTCAGATAGTGATGGAGAGCAGCCAGTTTTTGAGCGCTGGGACTTTTAATTTTGTCATTAATTAATTGACTGAGATAGCCTTTGGTCATACCACTTGCATCGGCAACCTGTTGCAACGTATAACCAGTCTGTTTAATCGCTTCTTTAAGGTAGTCAAATTGGCCCATATCTCCTCCCTATTTAATCAAAATCATCCATAACAGATAACGCATCCGCCAACTTTTTCACACCAAAAACTTGCATCTCTGGCAGCGCTTTTTTTGGCATATTGGCATAAGGCACTATCGCCCGTTTAAAACCATGTTTAGCGGCTTCGGATATGCGTTCCTGCCCACTGGGAACAGGGCGGATTTCTCCTGCCAACCCGACTTCGCCAAATACAACTAAATCACGGGGTAACGGCCTATCCCGAAAACTGGAGACTAAAGAGAGCAATAAAGCGAGATCCGCGCTGGTTTCCGCGACCTTAACGCCCCCCACCACATTCACAAACACATCCTGATCGGACATTTTCAAACCTCCGTGACGATGAAGAACCGCCAACAGAATAGCCAGCCGGTTTTGCTCCAACCCCACAGCCACTCGCCGCGGATTAGTCATCATAGAATGATCCACCAGCGCTTGAATCTCTACCAACAGAGGACGAGTCCCTTCCCACACCACCATGACAGAACTGCCAGCGGTAACTTCATCACCACGACTCAGGAAAATCGCTGATGGGTTACTCACTTCACGCAACCCTTGTTCTGTCATGGCGAATACGCCAAGCTCATTAACCGCCCCAAAACGGTTTTTATGACTACGTAAAGTGCGAAAGCGGGAATCCGCTTCACCATCAAGCATCACAGAGCAATCAATACAGTGTTCCAATACTTTCGGCCCCGCCAACGAGCCATCTTTGGTCACATGACCAACCATAACAATGGCAACACCGCGAGTCTTAGCAAACCGAGTCAGATAAGCGGCGGTCTCTCTCACCTGAGCGACACTCCCCGGCGAAGATTGAATATCCGCCATATGCATCACCTGAATGGAGTCAATCACCATCAACTTTGGCTGCTCCTGCTCCGCAATCAGACAAATTTGTTCAATGCTGGTTTCTGACAACATATTCAGATTATCAGCCGGCAACCCCAACCGGCGCGCACGCATTGCAACCTGCTGTAACGACTCCTCCCCGGTGACATATAAAGTTTTCATCTGCGCAGACAACTGGCACATCGTCTGCAACAACAAGGTACTTTTCCCGGCTCCCGGATTACCGCCAATCAGAATCGCGCTACCGGGAACAACACCGCCGCCAAGCACCCGATCGAACTCTTTGAATCCGGTAGAAAAACGAGGAAGTTCTTCCAGACTAATCTCTGATAATTTCTGAACCCTGTTGACACCAGCATCTCCCGCATAACCACTGAACCGCTCATTACGGGAGGAAGGTGCTGCGGCTAAGCGCACCTCAGTAATGGTATTCCAGGCATGACACGCACTACATTGCCCCTGCCAGCGGGGATAATCCGCTCCACACTCATTACAGACAAATGCCCGCTTTGCTGCTTTAGCCACTTTGCACTCCTAAAAGACCCTATTAACGCTCTTCGTGTTTGAGACCGCAACTTAACACACACAATACTCCCATAAGATCAGCATGACGGATGGTCACTTTCGACTGTGCATAAACTTTCGGTTTAGCATGGTAAGCGATACCTAACCCTGCTTTGCGGATCATCTTCAAATCATTAGCGCCATCCCCAATCGCGACAGTCTGTTCCAATGGGATATCCAGTTTTTTCGCCAATTTCACCAATGTGGCAGCCTTATATTTAGCATCAACAATTGGCCCGATAACCTTACCTGTCAACTTGCCATTTTTTACTTCTAGTTTATTGGCTACCGCTGCCACCAAACGTAAATTCTGACGCAAATGGTCGGCAAAATAGGTAAAACCACCCGATGCGATTGCCACATGCCAATCAAGGGATTGTAACTTACGCACCAAACTGGTCAGCCCCGGCATAAATGGTAAATTTTCGACAACCTGCCGCAGAATATCAGCATCAGCCCCTGCCAACTGAGCAACTCGTTCCCGCAGACTATCAGAAAAATCCAACTCTCCTTGCATCGCTCGCTCGGTAATTTCAGCGACTTTATCACCTACGCCGGCCAAACGGGCTATTTCATCAATACATTCAATTTGAATTGCCGTTGAATCCATATCCATCACCAGCAAACCCGGTGACCGCAACCTTGGGATCTGCCCCAACGGAACCACATCCAACCGACATTCATCGGCTAGCCGCTTAATACGCGTAGTCAAATTCCCGGCAATACGTACAACCTGATAATCATCAATGCGCCATGAAGAGACGATAACAATAGCGGCGCCGAGCCGATACTGAAAATTACTGATACGTTGTTTATCCAGGCCACGACCATATATCAACCAGCCACTGTCACCAGCTCGGTAATCCAATGGCATAACTTCTTCGCCACTTAACGAAAGTGGTAATCCCGGCCACTTATGGACCTCTTCCGGCAAATAGTGATAAGCCAGGTTATTAGACATTAATCCCTACTCCTGTAATCCCACATGATTTAACAGCAAAAAATTGCGCTTCAAACTATCCTCTCTGTATTGCATCTGGCAACATTGCGTTGGCCAAAGCTTGGAAGAGATAACGATGATCAAAGCTAAATTAAAATTCCGACTGCATAAAACAGCTATTATATTGATTTGCATTGCTTTATTAGTATTTCTAATGCAGGGCGTTTCTTATTTTAGCCGTTCTCACCAACAAGCCCAGATGGATCAATTTGAGGAATTGGCAAAAACCTTGGCAAAACAAGTCGCATTCAGCTTATCTGATTATATGGAGAGTGGCAGCAAAGATCTTAATAATGAGCGAATACAGGCTAATTTACATCATCTAACGACAAACAGCCGCATACTTGATGCCAGTGTCTATCTTAACAATGGAACACAGGTTGCCCATAGCGGAGAGGACGTCTCGGTGCGGGATCGTCTATCTTTGGATGGTAAAAAAGCCGGCAGCTATTTTAACTACCAGATAGTCACACCCATTCCGGGAAAAGAGGAGCCAAAAGGTTTTCTACGCCTGACACTGGATACCCACAAACTGGCAACAGAGTCCAAGCAGGTGGATAACACGACTAACTTACTTCGGATCATGATTTTACTCGCTTTAGCAATTGGTTTTATTCTGGCACATAACCTATTGCAATTAGCCCCAAGCCGCTGGCAGCAATCGCCTTATTTACTGACAGCCAACAGCAAATCAAGTGAAAAAGAGGAGAAATCAGAGTAAAAACTTTTCGTTAAATCATTATTTCACCTTGGTGATTAATTATGACAATCACCAATAATTTAATCCATTCGCATATTCACTGAAAAACAAACACCCAACAATGAATTAAGAAACAATCAATCTAACCAGAGAAGACAATATCCTTACATGCATTTAATACTCAAGATTATAATTTCCAAAGTTACTTTAACTATAATTACATTATAATATTCTTAGTGATATGTGTCACATATTTATCAATATATAGGATTAAATTAGAAATACCTAATGTTAGTTACATAACCTATTAATTAGCAAAGTATTTTTCATTATTGCTCATTTTCTAACAAAAACATATCTAATTGTTTTTATTGGAAATTTAAAATAAGCCGTATTTTTTAATCATATTCATTCGTAAATCCACATATTGATTATTAAGTCAAATTCATGACTAATAGCGCCCCAAAAATTATATGATGCGTGCGGGATGCAAAAGGATAATGCAAAAAAAAGTCATTATTTTCACTAGCTTTCTTTTTATTACTACCGGTGTTAAAGCCGCCGAAATTTCAGATCAACAACTTATTCATCAACAGGAACGGCAGAAAGCCCTAGAGGCTCAATTAGCACCGCCGCCAGAGGATATTCGTCTGTCTGTTCCTGAAACAGCAGTACCTTCTGAATTTCCTGTCGATACGCCCTGTTTTCCTATTACGCGTGTCGTTCTTGAAGGCACCGAACATTTTCCTCACTGGTTACCTTTAAAACGTTTAGCTCAACAGGGAGAAAATCACTGCCTGGGCACCCAGGGGATTAATATATTAATGACTCGGATACAAAACCGGTTAATTAATCATGGCTATGTCACGAGCAGAGTATTAGCTCCCAGTCAGGATCTTAATTCCAAGACATTAAAGCTCATGATCATACCGGGCAAAATTGGGCATATTCGCTATACCGCTGAAAGTGGCAATTATATCCAACGGATAACCACATTCCCTCCCCGCGAAGGAGAACTGCTTGACTTACGGGATATTGAGCAGGGATTAGAAAATTTACAACGCTTTCCTACTGTTCAAGCCGACATGGAAATTGTACCGAATGAACAGTTAGGAGAAAGCGATATCGTACTGAACTGGCGTCAGTCAAGACATTGGCGACTCGCTAGCTATCTGGACGATTCGGGTTCTAAAAGCACTGGGCGTTACCAAGGCGGATTAACTTTATATCTGGATAATCCCCTCGCGTTGAGTGATCTATTTTATATCTCCGGTAGGCGCGATATTCACTCCCCTTCTGGCCGTAGCAGCAAAAACTACACCATCCACTACTCCCTACCGGTGGGATACTGGATGGCCGGCATCACCGCCAGTAATTACGATTACAACCAAAAGGTTGCCAGGCCAAATGGAGACGACAAATACAGCGGTAAAAGCAAAAACCTGAATGTCCAACTGAGCCGAGTCCTGCATCGTAACGCCAGTCAGAAAACTTCGGTTAATGGTGAAATTTATCGTCGCACATCCAAGAGTTTTATTAATGATCTGGAAATCGATGTACAGCGCCGGGAAACGGCTGGCTGGAAATTGGGATTATCCCATCGTCACTACATCGGTAAAGCGACCCTGGATACCGGAGTGACTTACCAACAGGGAACACGCTGGTTTGGGGCACAGCCCGCACAAGAAGAGATCCGAGGTACAGCGACCGCCCTACTTAAAACAACCCAGTTTTCCGCGGCACTTTCTGCGCCGTTTACCCTATTTTCTCAACCATTCATCTACAAAACCCAGTACCTGCGCCAAATAAGCGCCAGAACGTTGACGCCACAGGATCAATTTTCAATCGGCAACCGCTGGACCGTTCGCGGATTTGACGGCGAACGCACGTTAAACGGGGATCATGGTTGGTATAGCCGTAATGAATTGGAATGGCAAACCCCACTGAATGGTCAATCCCTGTATTTGGGCATGGATTATGGCGAAATCGGCGGGCCGGGAAATGAGCAACGTCTGGGAAAACATCTGGCGGGCGGCGTTCTAGGCTATCGCGGCAGTCTTAAAGGCGTGAGCTATGACCTGTTTGCCGGTATCCCGCTATCCAAACCGGATGGCTTTCAAACCTCATCAGTCACCACCGGATTCAGTTTGTACTGGCAGTACTAATTCAAAATAACAACGCAGCCAAAGTTATCACAGATAAAAAGTGTTAGTGGAGAAAAACAATGAACAAGCATCTGTATCGTATTATCTTTAACAAAGCCCGGAACATGCTGATGGTCGTGTCTGATATTGCCACCTCCGGGCAAGGTAGTACGGTACGCCGCCGTAGTCGTCGGCAATCATCACAATGCCTTTGCCGGTTAACGGCGTTAAGACTCAGTTTATTGTTAGCCACTGGCTGCATCTCCCTAACAGCGCAAGCAAATATTGTGGCCGACGGACAAGCGCCGGGTAATCAACAACCGACTATCCTGAACAGTGCGAACGGTACGCCACAAATCGATATTCAAACCCCTAACGCCGCGGGTATCTCGCATAATACCTACACCCAATTTGATATTGATAAACGAGGCGTCATTCTTAACAACAGTCACGATGCTGTCCAAACTCAGCTGGGCGGCATGGTGGCAGGAAATCCGTGGCTCGCCAAAGCAGAAGCCAAAATTATTCTCAATGAAGTGAACAGCATTAACACCAGCAAACTCAATGGCTGGATAGAAGTCGCCGGACAAAAAGCCGACGTTATTATTGCCAACCCGGCCGGTATCACCTGCAACGGATGTGGATTCATTAACGCCCATCGCGCAACACTCACCACGGGACAGGCCATGATGGAACAAGGCCGGCTGAAAGGCTTTGATATTGAGCGGGGAGAAGTCCGCATTGAAGACCTGGGACTGGACAGCTCACAACAAAATTACACCGAAATTATTGCCCGCTCGGTGGTAATCAACGGCAAACTGCACGCGAAAGATCTAAAAATCACAACCGGACGTAATATTGTTGATGCAGCTCACCAGAATATTGAGAAAAAAACTGCTGACGGCAGCAAGAATCCATCATTTACGCTGGACGTAGCCGCACTCGGTGGCATGTACGCCAATAAAATCGTGCTGGTGGGTACCGAGTTTGGCGTAGGAGTACGTAACGCCGGCCACATCGGAGCAACCGCCGGTGACGTCCGTATCACGGTTGATGGACAGATTGAGAACAGTGGCACAATCGCTGCACGAAGTAACACCACAATCAAAGCGGAGTCGATACAGAGCGCCAAAGGCAGTATTCTGGCCGCCGGAATTGATGATAAAGGGAAAGCCACGCTGCCCGGATCGCTGACACTGACCGCCAAACAGCAAATTCAGGCCAATGGAAAAAATCTGGCAACCAATACTCTGGAAGTACAGAGTAAAAAGATTGATCTCAGCGGCAGCCAAACTTCTGCCAACAACATTCAACTCACTGCCAGTCAGCAAGAGATTAGCACCGCCAACGCTACAGTCACCGCTGACCGCTTTACAGCCAAAACACCAAGCCTATTTAACAATGACGGCGGCACACTGGTAGCACGAGAAATCAACTTAACTACTCCAGACTTATCCAACAAGCAGGGGAAAATTAATCAAACCGGCAACGGCGAGCTGGTACTGAACACCCAAACACTGAATAACCACAGCGGAACCATTCTCAATGAAGGGAAACGACTGGCTATCACCACAAGAAATCTGGACAACCGTCATGGAAAAATCGCCAATAACGGAAATGATCTGAACCTAATCGTCCACGAGAAAGCGGACAACACGGAAGGAGGGACAATTCAACTCGCCGGTAAAGGTAAACTGTCCCTCACTGCCAAGACGCTGAATAACCAAGATGGCGAGATTAAAGGTAATGGCAACCTGAAAATCGACGCCACCACCTTGGATAACAGCAAAGGCAAAATCATAGCAGCCAAACAAGGAGCCTTGGAACTGACTGTTGATGACGCTCTGAATAACCAAGATGGACAGCTAGAAGCCGGTCAAGATATCCAACTCACAGCAACACAGCTTGATAACAACCGGGGCAAAATCGCTGCAACCGGTGGCAGCACAGAACTGATCATTGGGAAAAACATTGAAAACGTTGACGGACGAATCGAAGCCAAAACGACGCTCACCACAAAAAGTCAGGCGTTAAATAACCATCAAGGATCATTACTGGCTCAGCAGATAGACAGCCAAACCAACGGACATAAATTCACCAACACCGCAGGACAAGTCATTGCCCAAGAAAAACTCACCCTAAACAGCGGTGAGCTGGATAACACGTCTGGTTTGTTACAATCTGGCAGTGACATGATAGTCAATACTCATGGGCAGAAACTGACTAACACGAAAGACACTAAAAATGGTGACGAAAAAGAGACTCAAAAAGGCACCATATTAAGCAAAGGCAATCTGGAACTCCGTACAGGGGATATCAACAACACCGCCGGCATTATTTCCGCTAAAGGAAAAACCACCCTTAACGCCGGTAGCGTCGACAATACCGATGGTCAACTCTTATCACAACAGATGGCGGAATTGACCACACAGGCATTAAATAACACTCGTGGACAGATCCAATCAGAGTCAAGCCTGTTGCTGGATACCCAAAACCAAGCCCTGACCAATACCGACAGTGGCAAAACTGGCGGTATCATTGCCAAAGACTCATTACGCATTTCCAGCGGTAAACTGACTAATGACGCAGGCGTTATCCTTGGTCATGGCATCAACATTGATACCCATCAACAAGCTCTGAGCAACCAAAGCGGCGCCATATCCAGTAAGAAAAACCTAAAACTCGATAGCGGAGAACTCAATAGTACAGGCGGGAAAATAGAATCTACCGGCGATATGATACTGGACACGCACGGAGAAAAACTGACCACCGCCAAAAGCGGTGATACCGGTGGCGTTATCAGCGAGGGAACACTGACCTTAACCACAGGCGAGATCGACAACCACGATGGCACTATCACTGGAACAGGGACGACAACGATAACGGGTAGAGACCTCCACAACCAACGAGGAAAACTTGTCAGCAAAACCGGCCCCCTGACATTAACGGTAAACAAAACTGACAACAGCGGCGGGTTACTACAATCCGCTAGTGACCTGACATTGGATACGCAAGGTGGGCTGCTAACCAACACCAACAGTGGCAAAGACCGGGGCATAATCAGCATAGGCAACATGAAGCTGACGACCCAAGGCGTTAACAACGATGCTGGCCTAATCCATGCGGGAAAAAACCTGATCCTTGACGGGCAGAAAGGAACCATAACCAACCGCGACAGCCAGCCTAATCAAGGTATCCGTAGCTCAGGAGACTTGACGCTGACGGCAAGCGCTATTGATAACCATCAAGGATCTGTAGAAGCTGATAAACAACTCACCGTGACATCCGGGACAGTTGACAATACCGGTGGCCTGTTGAAATCCGGCACAACCCTGTCGCTCAACACCCAAGGCCAGAAACTGACTAACGCACAGAGCGGAGAAAAACGTGGTATCCGCAGCGGCAGTGATCTGACACTGGAAGCCGGTGAAATTGATAACACCGCTGGCCTGATAGATGCACAAGGTGAAACCACGCTAACTAGCCAAAACCTCAACAACACCGGCGGTAAAATCCTCTCACGGAAAAAAGCCGATCTGACAACACAAGCGGTCAACAACCAAAGTGGACAGATACAATCCGCAACCAGTCTGAAATTAGATACACAACAGCATGAACTGACTAGCACTGGCGGCGGGATCATCGCAGAAGAGGCTTTAGAACTGGCTACCGGTAAACTAATCAACGACCGCGGATCTATCCGTGGTGATCAAACCCACATTAACACTCATCAGCAAGCGCTGAGCAATGTGGCTGGCACCATAACCAGTAAGAAAAACCTACAGCTCGACAGTGGAGAACTCAATAGTACCGGAGGACGAATAGAGTCTACCGGCGATATGACGCTGACCACTGGCGATATTAACAACCAAAACGGTGTGATTATCGGTACAGGAACAACCACCGTTACCGGCGGTGAACTGAAAAACCAAGGCGGAACCCTCGCCAGTGAAACCAGCGCACTCACATTGACCGTGAAAAAAACCGATAACAACGGCGGCCTGTTGAAATCCAAGGGTGATTTGACACTCGATACACAAGGTGAACTACTGACTAACCTCAACAGCGGC
>NZ_JFGV01000012.1:0-104857 GCF_000612035.1 Photorhabdus aegyptia
TCTTAAGGCTAAATATGGCGCATCCAGAAGGATTCGAACCTCCGACCGCTCGGTTCGTAGCCGAGTACTCTATCCAGCTGAGCTATGGATGCGTGGTTTAAATGGCGGTGAGAGAGGGATTCGAACCCTCGATGCAGCTCTTAACCGCATACTCCCTTAGCAGGGGAGCGCCTTCAGCCTCTCGGCCATCTCACCGTACGCTTTCTTTCGAATCGCGACTCAGAACTTTTATTTAAGCTCCTCGTCACTGCGTGGCGCACATATTACTTTCCCAGACTTATAAGTCAAACAATTTTTCTAAACCTGTGTTTATTTGAACACTTCACACACAAGATGTTTAGTTTGCCGTCAAAAAGTGTGCTTTATCAGCAGTAAATTATCACAACCTCAATTGAAGTACATACAAATCGTTATTCGCCACAATAGCATGATAGGAACATGCTGTTCTTACGATAGAAAAACAAAAAAGATGGGAAAATAGACAAGAGTTTAAGAAATTAGCAAAACCTAAAAATACCAACAGAGGTGAAATCCCTCAAAAATGGCGCCCGGTTCTGACAGAGATAGGACGCCAACTTAGAGTCAGTAAGTTGTTGGCTGAGACTTTTCGGCCTGAATCCGCTGATAAATTTCTTCACGGTGAACAGAAACTTCTTTAGGGGCATTTACACCAATACGAACTTGGTTACCTTTAACCCCCAGTACTGTAACTGTTACCTCATCGCCTATCATGAGCGTTTCACCAACTCGACGAGTCAGAATAAGCATTCTTTGCTCCTTGAAAATTTAAAAGAGTCGGGTCTTTCGGTTTCCCCGCTATTATCCATCAAACACCGTGAAAACGTAAAACAATGGTATATGCTTAAAGTATAAGCAATTTTAAGCGCATTTCCTACCTATATAGTTTAGCCAAAATAAATAAATATGCGCTTAACCTTTTAACAATTTCACAACAAGATTTCAAGACACCACAAAAACAACGCTATGATGCCCCGTAAACTCAGGTAATACCGCTTATAGCCGCGATGCTACCCACTCTTCCACGCTATCCAAAGCAGAAGGCAATGCTTCAACATCAGAACCACCTGCCTGGGCCATATCAGGACGACCACCGCCTTTACCACCGATTTGCTGAGCTACAGAAGAAATTAACTCACCTGCTCTTATTTTAGCAGTCAGATCCTTTGTGACACCAACAATTAAGCTGACTTTATCATCACTTGTAGTGGAAAGCACAATAATCGCTGAACCTAGTTGATTTTTTAGATCATCAACCATCGTTCTCAACATCTTAGGTTCTGTATTACTTAACTGACTAACCAGCAACTTCACACCCTTCACTTCTTTCGCTTTGCTTGCTAAAGAAGAGCTCTCTTGTGCAGCCTGCTGATCTTTAAGCTGTTGAAGCTCTTTTTCCAACGCTTTGGTTCTATCCAGCGTCACCCGTACTTTTTCACTCAGGCTATGGATATCACTTTTCACTAATTGAGCAATATCTTGAAGTAAATCAACCTGTTGATGTACAGATTCTACCGCTTTTTTACCTGTAATCGCTTCGATCCTACGGATACCCGCAGCCGTTCCAGATTCAGCAATAATACGGAACAAGCCAATATCACCGGTGCGATTTGCATGAGTCCCTCCACATAATTCAGTGGAAAAATCCCCCATTGACAGTACGCGAACTTGTTCTTCATATTTTTCACCAAACAGTGCCATTGCACCTTTGGCTTTTGCTGTTTCCAGATCCATCAATTCAGTAACAACCGGTGAATTTTGACGAACTTCGGCATTAACCAAATCCTCAACCTGACGGATCTGTTCTGGTTTCATCGCTTCAAAGTGAGAAAAATCAAAGCGAAGGTATTTATCGTTAACCAGAGAGCCTTTCTGTGATACGTGCTCACCCAAAACTTGACGTAACGCAGCATGTAACAGATGGGTTGCTGAGTGATTCAAACGAATTGCATCACGACGTTCAATATCAATAACCGCATTGATGTTACGGTTTACACTTAAGGTACCTTTTTCAAGCTTACCAATATGACCAATAGCCTGACCATATTTTTGTGTATCAATAACACAAAAAGCACAATCGGCATTACTCAGAATGCCTGAGTCACCAACTTGTCCACCAGATTCAGCATAAAAAGCGGTCTTATCCAATATAACAATCGCTTCTTCACCCGCTTGAATTTGATCGACTGATTCACCATCACGGAAGATAGCAGTTACTATTGCCTGCTGTTCGTTATGATCGTAACCAGAGAAATCACTGCGTTCATCAACTTTGATCAATTCATTATAATCGGTGCCGAAACCACTTGATTCACGAGCACGACGACGCTGATTTTCCATTGCCAGGGCAAATCCCGCTTCATCAACGCTAATATTACGCTCACGGCAAACATCAGCGGTTAAATCCACAGGGAAACCATAGGTATCATACAGACGGAAAGCCGTTTCGCCATCCAGAATATCACCGGACAGTTTTGCCAGTTCATCGTCTAACAATTGCAGACCACGTTCCAGAGTACGAGCAAACTGCTCTTCTTCTGTTTTCAAGATCTGTTCAACAATGGTTTGCTGGCGTTTAAGCTCTTCTCCCGCAGCACCCATCACGTCTATCAATGGCGCAACCAGTTTGTAGAAGAAGGTATCTTTAGCCCCCAACATGTTACCGTGACGGATAGCTCGGCGGATAATACGACGCAGAACATAACCACGGTTTTCATTAGAAGGAACAACACCATCACAAATCAAAAATGCACATGAACGAATGTGATCAGCAATAACCCGCAGAGATTTATTACTCAGATCATCTGTAGCGCCAGTGACATTAGCAACAGCAGTAATCAAATCACGGAACAGATCGATCTCATAGTTAGAATTGACGTGCTGCAATACAGCGGCGACGCGCTCCAGCCCCATCCCTGTATCTACTGATGGTTTTGGCAACGGCTCCATCGTACCATCAGCATGACGATTGAACTGCATAAAGACGATATTCCAGATTTCAATATATCTGTCACCATCTTCCTCCGGGCTTCCTGGCAGTCCACCCCAGATATGTTCACCATGATCATAAAAAATTTCAGTGCAAGGGCCGCAAGGACCGGTATCACCCATTTGCCAGAAGTTATCCGATGCATAAGGCGCGCCTTTGTTATCACCAATGCGGATAATTCTTTCTGTTGGTATGCCGACTTCGTTCTTCCAAATATCATAGGCTTCATCATCTGTCTGATAGACAGTCACCCATAATTTTTCTTTAGGCAAATTGAACCAATCTTTGCCCGTCAGAAGTTCCCAAGCATAATTAATAGCATCATGTTTGAAATAGTCACCAAAACTGAAATTACCGAGCATCTCAAAAAAAGTATGATGGCGTGCGGTGTAACCTACATTTTCTAAATCGTTATGTTTACCACCGGCACGAACACAACGCTGAGCAGTTGTTGCTCGGGAATAAGATCTTTTATCCTGTCCAAGAAATAGATCCTTAAACTGGTTCATCCCTGCGTTGGTAAATAGCAGTGTTGGGTCATTATTTGGCACCAAAGAACTACTTGGTACGATTTGATGCCCTTTAGTATGAAAAAAGTCGAGAAACGCTTGACGGATCTCAGCGGTGCTTTTGCTCATAATTGTCCCGAAATCAAGCTGGAAAAAACAGATTTATGAATTGGTTAGGTGGGATATTCCATCACCTACTTTCAACTCACGAATAAACAAAGTGGGGATAAGATAAAAGTTCTTCTATTAGAAGTATACCCGTCATCTTTCAAGTTGCCTCTTTGTTGGCTGCACTCGCTCACCCCAGTCACATAGTTATCTATGCTCCCGGGGATTCACTCCCTTGCCGTCGCGATGCATCTTGAAATCCATAGGGTATAAAATCCCAGATATATCCATTCGCTGGCAGCATTGTAAATCGTCTGGGTATTTTCTGAAAGCATGATCGCATAATATGGATAATACTTGCTTTCTGAGAGAAGAAACCGCGTCATTATTAACGCGGTATAAGTTTGATGACAAAACTTTTACAGCTTTAATCCGAGAATTACAGACTACCGATATAATTAGTCAGATTAGAATTCTTCGTTATTCATCTCTTCGTTTTCATCGCCTTCGTAATCAGAAGCAGCACTACTGAATTCGCCGGCATTATGCAACAGCATTTCACGTAATTTTTTATCCAGTTCAGCAGCAATTTCAGGATGCTCTTTCAGGTAAATGGTAGCATTCGCTTTGCCCTGACCAATTTTATCGCCATTATAGCTGTACCATGCACCCGCTTTTTCCACCAGTTTATGCTTCACGCCTAAATCGATTAATTCACCATAAGTGTTAATGCCTTCGCCATACATAATCTGGAATTCTGCTTGCTTAAATGGCGCTGCCACTTTGTTTTTGACTACCTTAACACGGGTTTCGCTACCAACAACCTCTTCGCCATTTTTCACAGAACCAATGCGGCGAATATCCAGACGAACAGAAGCATAGAATTTCAGCGCGTTACCACCGGTTGTGGTTTCAGGGTTACCGAACATGACGCCAATTTTCATACGGATCTGGTTGATAAAAATCAACAACGTATTGGAGCTTTTCAAGTTACCGGCCAGTTTACGCATTGCCTGACTCATCATTCGAGCTGCCAGCCCCATATGAGAATCACCAATTTCCCCTTCTATTTCGGCTTTTGGCGTTAAGGCAGCTACAGAGTCTACGATAATGACATCAACAGCGCCGGAACGTGTCAACGCATCGCAGATCTCAAGAGCCTGTTCTCCGGTATCGGGTTGAGAACACAACAGATTATCAATATCAACGCCCAATTTCTTAGCATAGATAGGATCAAGAGCGTGTTCAGCATCAATAAACGCACAGGTTTTACCTTCACGTTGTGCCGCGGCGATAACCTGTAATGTCAGCGTTGTCTTACCAGAAGATTCCGGACCATAAATTTCAACAATACGCCCCATCGGCAGGCCACCAGCACCTAATGCAATATCCAGTGACAATGAACCCGTGGAGATAGTTTCAACGTCCATTGAACGGTCTTCGCCCAAACGCATGATGGAACCTTTGCCAAACTGTTTTTCAATTTGGCCTAGTGCCGCCGCTAGTGCTTTTTGTTTATTTTCATCAATAGCCATTTTTACTCCCTCGTAAGCAATGAAAGGGCTCTCTCACTGCCGATGAATAATTTCTGATACCAAACGTTGCTTGCAATTATACTGTATAATCATACAGCATCAAGTTAATTTTTTATACCCGTCATCTTTCAAGTCGCCTCTTTGTTGGCGGCGCTCACTCATCCCGGTCACATAGTTACCGATGCTCCCGGGGATTCGCTCCCTTGCCGTCGCGATCCATCTTGAAATCCATATAGTATATAATCTCTGATAACAGTGTTTTCAGAGAATAAATGACAGCTTGAAGGCGTACTTCATTTCGATCACCGTTAAAACAACAACGGCGGGACACAACTTCTACCCCATTTACCGTTAGATATGCAAATCCAAACCACACAGTACCAACAGGTTTTTCTTCGCTGCCGCCATCAGGCCCGGCAATGCCACTGACCGAAACCGCCAGATCTGCCTGTGCGGCTTTCAGCGCTCCTGCGGCCATTTCTCTCACCACCTGTTCACTAACAGCCCCATATTGCTGTAAAACAGCTTCTGACACGCCAAGCATCTGATGCTTAGCGTTATTACTGTATGTCACAAAGCTTCGGTCAAAATAAGCAGAGCTACCGGCAATATCTGAAATTGTTTTCGCCAACCAGCCACCGGTGCAAGATTCAGCGCAGGTCACCCACAGTTTTTGCTGCCTCAGCTTCTCTCCCAGTTCAATACTAAGCTGAGTCAGAATTTTTTCACTCATAACACTCTCTTCATCCGATAAAAGATCAATTTCTTTGAAACCGGTTCCAAATCCACAAACTCGTGATTGTCAACGCCAACAGAGTACCAAAACCTATCCCTGTTGTAACAACCGGGACGCCTATTTTAATAACCAATGAGTACAGGCCAAGCATCAATAACATGGCGATATTCTCACCCAAGTTCTGTACTGCGATGGCATAACCGGCCCCAATCGTTTGTCTGCCGCTTTCCTGCAATAATGCATTCAGTGGAACAATAAACAAACCGCCAAAAATACCGAGAATGATTAATAAGACGTAGGAAGCCCAAATACTTTGCTGAACAGCAAAAATGATCACCATCACGCCGATTAAAACACCAGCAGGCAGACAACGATGGACTGTTTTAAGGGTGATGAAACGGGCAGCAACACCTGCGCCAATAATAATGCCGACAGCAACCATCACATTAAGTATTGTCGGCGTGCTATTGTCAGAAATTCCCAGCACAACAGGTACCCATAAGACCAAGAGGAATCTCAGTGTTATACCCGTCCCCCAGAACAAACTGGTGCCAATTAAAGAAAACCTAGCTCCTTTGTTATGCCAAAGAATACAACAAGATGAAGCAAAGTCTGTCAGCATCTTTTTCAGATTCCAGCCTTTATCCTGACGTACAGCCGATAATCGGGGGATAAAGAAATTAGCAACAACAGCGATACCATACATCAGCGCACAAACAAGCAGTGCGACAGCCAGGTTCCAATCAGATAAAAAACCGCCAGCAACAGAGCCCGTAAGAATAGCAATTATCGTTGAAGCCTCCATCAAGCCATTAGCCTTTACTAAACGATCACCATCGGTCAGTTCAACCAAGATTCCGTATTTAGCCGGTGAATATGATGCAGCCCCCACGCCCACCAAGGCATAACCTAAAAATGGATCATATCCCAGGCAAATAGTAAATGCGCCCAACAACTTGACGCTATTAGCAAACAACATCACACGATCTTTCGGGAAACGATCGGCAATTTGCCCCACAAAAGGCGCCAATAGGATATATGCCAAAACAAACACTATCTGTAATATCGGCTGGCTCCAGTCAGGATAAAACTGGGCTTTCAACTGTGCCAGAATCGCAAACAACAGCGCGTTATCGGCAAAAGCTGAAAAAAATTGTGACACCAATACGGCTTTCATGCCACGGGTTAATAACGGTTGAACAACGACGGATGGATTCACGATGATTATTCCTGTTCAGCTTCACTTTCCAATGACACGATTTTTTCCTGTTTAGCAAAATGTTTCCCCTGACCGAGAATAGTACAAAATCCCTGTTCATCAATTGAAACAATGTCTCCGGTATCGAACCAATCAAACTGAATATTCCCATGCTCATCTTTTGCCGCTGGTGGTTCTAAATGATTTGGATCGTCAATTCTCAGATACCCTTTCATCATATTCGGGCCACGCAGTTGCAAACGCCCCCCCGCCTTAATTCCTGCTACCGGAATCAAACGGGATTCCATTGCCGGCAAAATCCGCCCAACAGTACCGACCTTAGCCATCATCGGCACATTCAATGCAATGACAGGCGCACATTCGGTCATGTCATATCCTTCTAAAATGCGAATACCGAATTTGTCTTGCCAAATCTGTTTCGTATTTTCAGTGAGCTTCTCAACACCGGCTATAACACAACGAAGACGCGCAAAATCATATGAATGAGCGAAATAGGCATAATTCTCCAAGAAAGTGGATGTACCCAATAATACGGTACAGTTACGCTCATATACCAGTTCTGGCACTACCCGATAATGCAATGGGTTTGGGTAGAGGAATATCCGGCTACCAGACAACAGCGGAGTGAACAAACCAACCGTCAACCCAAATGCATGAAATAGCGGTAGAGAAGACATAAAACGGTCAAGTGGGTTGAAATCAGTAATGGTTTTTATCTGTTCCACATTGGCTAACAAACTAGCGTGACTGTGAACGACACCTTTTGACACAGTTTCTGAGCCGGACGTAAATAGCACCAAAGCATCATCATCGGGTTTTTGCGCCACCATCGCTTGCTTGGGGAAAAAGAGGTGCCACAAGATCCATAATTTATCCTGAAAAGTCACTGTACCTGCCAAATCCTCAAGATAAACCCAATTAACCTCGGTAAGCTGCTCAGATAAATGAGTTAATCGCTCCTTTTCCAGAAATTGTCGGGAAGTCACAATCGTTTTAATACTGGCAATCGCTACCGCATTCTTCAATCCATAACTGTCGGTTGTATAGTTTAGTAAAGCCGGTATTCTTCCCCTCAAAGATGCCCCGAATATCGCCGCGACCATAATAGTGGCATTGGGTAAAAGAAAACCAACCCGTTCCCCCTGACAGGTAAAACGCTGCAAAATACGGCTGGCGCCCAGTACTTTTTTAAGCAGACTGTTATAACTGTCTTCTTTAAAAGAAACATCTTCAATACAGGGTTTAAAACGACCAAATTGTTTTCGTGCAACCAGTAAAGATTCAAATATTGTTTCTTGCGGTCGGGTCGCCATTCGTGCACTCATCATTATTTCATGCAAACGCTCACCGGCTAAACGACGTCGTTGCTCCGAACCAGACACATTCGGTATCGGCAATTGTGTCGCAGGCAGGATTTTCATTGTCACCTTCGGAAAAAGGTGAAGTTTGAAAATACCTTTTAATCGGCTGAATAGGGTTCTTTCTAATCCTTCAAAACGAACAGGAACCACCGCAGCTTCGGATATCGCCGCAATAAAAGCCGCCCCATCATAGATTTTCATCAAAGAACCGGTGACAGTAATTCTCCCCTCGGGAAAAACAACTATTGGCCGCCCTTTTTCTATTTCCTTAACCAACACCCTGACAGCCATTGGATTTATTGGGTCCAAAGGGACTATTTCAACATAGCGACTTACCAGTTTCATAAAACCACGATTTGCAATATTGGAATAGACAGCAAATACTGGCTTAACCGGCAAGAAAAGCGTCAGCAAAACACCATCAAGAAAAGAGACATGATTAGGCGTGATAAGGCATTTAGGGTGGTTAAATTGTTTAATATCTCCTTCTACTGTTAAACGAAACATTAAACGAAAAACAAGCCTTAGAAATTTAAACAACATATTCGTATCTCAACCCATTTGAAAAAATAAATAGAAGATACTATTTATTATTCGACACTGTAATAGTCTTATTTCTCTATAAAAAATACTAAAATAGTGTCAGGAAGCTATTCCAGAGAGCATAATTTCTTTCACATAAGTTGCAATTTTTTCCGGTGAAAGTTGCGCATTAATAATATGGTTCGCACATTCACAGTAGAGATTTTCTCTGGCGGCAAGCACTTCTTCCATTTCTTCAACAATAGATTTTCCCGTCAAACTAGGGCGTTGGGTACTTTCTGGTTGCTGCATTAATCGTTCAGCCAAAATGCTCGCTGAAGCTTGAAGATAAATCACCGTGCCATTTTGTCGCATATATTGGCGATTTGCAGCGGAAAGAATGATCCCTCCACCGGTAGAAATAACACGATTGCTTTGACTAACTTGTTGTAAAGCTTGGCTTTCTAATTGCCGAAATTGTTGCCACCCTTGCTGGTTAACAATATCCGCAATGGTCATGTTGCTGGTTTGTTGGATATAGTGATCAGTGTCAATAAATGTGTACGATAATTCATTGGCTAATAATTTTCCAACCGTCGTTTTTCCTGCCCCACGCGCACCTACAATAAACAATATTTGGTTCACTGCCTGATATCCTTGGTAAATTTCATCGTTAAAAATATATTAACGCCTATAGTAACCAGAACTTTACACTAACGTAAAATCAAAAGTTAATATATACGGTAAAAGCTACCCCAAAGCATGATCTTATCGAAACTTCAATATAACCAGATACGCTTCTGGGGTAACAGTAAACACATTACTTACGGATTAAATCATCCCCATAACCAATCCATTTATACGTAGTCAGCGCATCTAATCCCATTGGGCCGCGGGAATGCAGTTTCTGCGTACTAACGGCAACTTCCGCTCCCAAACCAAACTGGCCGCCATCAGTAAAACGAGTGCTAGCATTCACATAAACCGCGGCAGAATCAACCTGACGAACAAAATAGTCAGCATTGTGCAAAGATTGAGTCAAAATAGCATCAGAATGGGACGTCCCATAGGTACGAATATGATCAATTGCCTGCTCCATATCACTGACAATTTCCACATTCATATCCAGAGATAACCACTCATCACGGTAATCTGCTGCTGTAACATCCACGACCTTAGCCGGTCCATCTTTCAAAAACGCCATTGCTGATTTACTCGCATGCAGAGTCACTCCCTGCGCTTTCATGTTCTTGCTCAATGCAGGCAGAAAATCAGCCGCAATCTTATGATGTACCAGCAAGGTTTCCAAAGCATTACAGGCACTCGGACGTTGCACTTTAGCGTTAGTGATTACAGTTAATGCCTTATCAAAATCGGCACTTTCATCGACAAAAGTATGACAAACACCTATTCCACCCGTAATAACTGGAATAGTCGATTGCTCGCGGCACAACTTATGCAACCCTGCGCCACCACGTGGAATCAACATATCCACATAGCGATCCATTTTCAGTAGCTGAATGACTAACTCACGGTCCGGTTTATCTATCGCCTGCACGGCTGCGGTAGGTAATCCACTCTGTTCAAGTGCCTGCTGAATGACTTTCACTGTCGCTTGATTGGTGTTATGAGTCTCTTTACCACCACGCAAAATAACCGCATTACCAGTTTTCAAACACAGAGATGCAACATCGATGGTGACATTAGGACGTGCTTCATAAATCACCCCAACCACACCCAGCGGTACACGGCGGCGCTCCAACCTCAAGCCACTGTCAAGCAAACTGCCATCAATGAGTTCCCCTACCGGGTCAGATAAACCGCATACCTGACGAACATCGTGAGCTATCGCTGTCAAACGCTCCGGCGTCAATAACAGACGATCCAACAATGCTTCGCTCATGCCCTGTTCACGGGCCTGAATCATATCAAGCTGATTAGCTGCAAGAATGATTGCGCTTTCCTGCTCTAGTAAATCTGCAATGCGGACTAATGCCTGATTTTTCTGTTTTGTACTTAGCTGTGCCAGTTGCCATGCAGCTTCCCTGGCAGCCTTTCCCATTTGTTCTAACATTATGAATCCTTAACTCACAATCATGTCGTCACGATGAACCGCAACCGCACCATATTCATAACCGAGGATTTGGCTTATCTGCTGTGAATGGCGGCCTGCAATTAAACGTAGAGCATCACTGTTATAACGGCAAACACCATGCGCCAAATCCTTACCAGACAGGCTACGAATGCAGATAACTTCTCCACGGGAGAAATCACCTTTAATATTTTTAATCCCTTTCGGTAATAAAGAGCTGCCTTTTTCGCAGATTGCTGTTTCAGCGCCATGATCTACAATAATTTCACCCGCCGGAGGCGCGCCAAAAATCCAACGCTTGCGATTTTCCATCGGGCTTTCCAACCCATGAAAGCGAGTACCTACCGGATTACCTTCAATGACATCAGAGATGACATCAGGTTTATTACCAGCGGCGATAATGACATCAATACCCGCGCGACCTGCAATCCCCGCCGCCTGAAGTTTAGTTGCCATTCCTCCCGTCCCTAAACCCGAAATGCTATCACCGGCAACCATACGTAATTCATCGCTGATGTCATAAACTTCCGGGATAAGTTTTGCGTCTGGATTACTACGCGGATCAGCGGTATATAGCCCTTCAATATCCGTCAGTAATAGCAACTTATCCGCTCCCCCCAGAATTGCCGCCAGCGCAGATAAATTATCATTATCACCCACTTTAATTTCCGCCGTCGCAACCGCATCATTCTCATTAATTACGGGCACAATGCGATTATCGAGCAAAGCCTGTAAGGTATCTCTGGCATTTAAAAAACGTTCGCGATCTTCTAAATCCGCTCGGGTCAGTAACATTTGCCCAACATGAATACCATAAATAGAAAAAAGCTGCTCCCATAACTGAATCAACCGGCTCTGCCCGACCGCCGCCAGCAATTGCTTGGACGCAATCGTTGCCGGGAGATCCGGATAGCCCAAATGTTCCCTCCCTGCCGCAATAGCACCGGAAGTCACAATAATAATGCGATGACCTTTTTCATGCTGTTGAGCACATTGCCTTACCAGTTCTACAATATGCGCTCGATTCAGGCGACGAGAGCCGCCTGTCAGTACGCTCGTCCCCAGTTTCACAACCAATGTTTGGCTGCTATTCATCATATTTTTGCCATTAAATTTAAATTAAAAAAACAGTGCTCAGTTTTAACAGGAGAGAAGCGTTATGCCAACAGGCATAATACTAAATCGAAAAAATAGGAGCTTAGAACAAATCTATGCAGTAGACTTCATCCGAAAACACATGAAATCTTTATAAAATAAAGCAGTTAACAATCAACAAGTAATGGGAATTTCACTAACAGATTTTATTTTTCAACCATTGACTAATCTCCCGTAACGCCTTATTGAAACTGTTATAAACAGGCGTTGTCGGAATAGCCAGTAATTTACTATCCATTGATGACATTGCTATCAACTTAGACTCTTCTTTCGGGCTGAAAATATCATTCTGCCAGTAACCCGCTAGCATAGGAACGGAACAACGCCGACCTAGCAAACCTTGTTTTTTAAGGGAGTAACAACCGAGTTCGAGGCGAAACGCATTTTCATCCACATTATAAATACCCAATCTGCTAGCAAACATATCAAGGTGCATCGAAGGTGAATTTTGTTGACGTTCAACGCTATTGAGCCACTCATGAACAATAGCGCCAAGAGTCGCAACGCCCTTGATACGTTTAGATTCCAGATAGGCCAACCGGACGGCAATATTGGCGCCAAAGCGAAAACCAAAGAGGCCAATTCTGGTGTGGTCAATCCAGGGAATTTCATCCAATTGATGGATTATTTGTTGATGGAGAATACAGGTATCCTGTGTCAGCTTAAGACGTGAAGAGTAACCAATCGAGGGCATATCCACAGTTAACATCGCAAATCCAAGCGGCGCCAGATAATCGCGGAATAGCCGATAATAATCGCTTTGCAAATTATCCAAACTGCCACAAACCAAAATAGTTGGAGAAGGTCTTTGCAGTTGCTGAGGCAGATGAAGGAAACCGGTCACACAACCACCTTCCTTGAGTTTGAACTCGATTTTCCTCAACTGATAGTCAGAACAACGAGCCGCATTTTCATAAGCTTTATTGGCTAAAATAACGGCCTGCTGAGACAACTCATCACCCTTAAGATGGGGATAACCGGCGATGCTATACAAATTAGCCGCTTTCAACCAGAAATTGCCGGCTTCCGGGATCTGCTCTGCCTGCAACGCTTTCTGTTGCCACAACATCGCCTGATGTGACCACTCAAAAACCCAGTTACCTTTACGATAACCAATCACAGTATCCAGTAAATTATCATCACTGCGCTGCGCGTTTGTCATGGCAATCCGGCACAACACTTCTTCTATTTCAAACGGATCAATTCCTCGCCAAATCCACATCAGCCGGTTAATCATACGATACCAGCTACCATGACTATTACCATCCAACGTACTGTAATTACCTGCAATTAACCGAGGATGGCGGTGTTTTACCAGCGTGGAAGTTTCCTGATGTTTTTGTCTTGGCTTAAAAAGTGATTCTGAAAGGTTCTGGTTTGCCATAACAAATGCTGACGTTATTTACCTTCACAAATTGGCGGAACGAACGCCACACCCATATCCCAGGGTTGTTCTATCCAAGTATCTTGAGGAATATCAACAATATAATCATCAACCAGAGGTCGGCCTGCCGGTTTTGCAAAGATAGTCACAAAATGGGCTTTGGGATACATTTCACGGATGGCTTGAGCGGTTCCTCCAGTATCAACCAAATCATCCACAACGATGAAACCTTCACCATCGCCTTCCGCTTTTTTCAGAACATGTAGTTCACGTTGATTATTATGGTCATAGCTGGAAATACAGACTGTATCTACATGACGAATACCCAATTCACGCGCTAAAAGCGCTCCAGGTACAAGACCACCGCGACTCACGGCAATGATGCCTTTCCACTGTTCGACTGGGAGTAAACGTTGCGCCAATTTGCGGGCATGTATTTGCAACATATCCCAGGTTACGACATATTTTTCGCTCATAAAAATCGATCCCGACAACTTAAGAATACTTTAGAAAAGCACCTCGCAAAAAAAGTTGCGCGAATTATAGTGACTTAGGTCGGTAAAAACTAGCGGAAACAGGGAATCGATGAATCGTATTATTCTTAACAAAAGTAAAGTGGTATTCTGAACCCAATAACATCATGGCGTTAAGCGCTCATCATATAGAAACTTAATTGAGATGCAGTCATAGGAGATTAGTCGTGTCAGAACTATCACAATCAGAGCTATCACAATTATCCCCTCAACCTCTATGGGACATCTTTGCCAAAATCTGCTCTATTCCTCACCCTTCTTACCATGAAGAAGCCTTGGCAACCCATATCGTTCAATGGACGCAAGAAAAAGGGTTGCATGTTGAACGTGATCAAGTCGGCAATATTCTGATCAGAAAGCCCGCCAGTAAAGGGTTGGAAAATCGTAAAGCGGTTGTTCTGCAAGCACATCTTGATATGGTGCCGCAAAAAAACAACGATACAGTGCACGATTTCACTAAAGATCCTATCCGTCCTTATATCGATGGTGAATGGGTGACTGCCCTGGGAACAACATTGGGGGCTGATAATGGTATTGGCCTGGCATCAGCATTGGCTGTACTGGCTGATGACAATGTAAAACATGGCCCGCTAGAAGTTTTATTGACCATGACAGAGGAAGCCGGAATGGATGGCGCTTTTGGCCTGCAACCGGGCTGGCTTCAAGCTGATATCTTGATCAATACCGATTCAGAAGAAGAAGGGGAAATCTACATGGGTTGTGCTGGAGGTATCGATTTTACCACCACTTTAGCATTAACTCGTGAAGCTGTTCCGGCTCACTACAAAACACTAAAACTGATCATCAAAGGTCTAAAAGGCGGGCATTCCGGTTGTGATATTCATGTAGGGCTAGGTAATGCCAATAAACTACTGGCACGCTTCCTTGCCGCCCATACTCAGGAATTGGGGCTAAAACTGCTCGATTTCCAGGGCGGTACGCTGCGTAATGCCATTCCTCGTGAAGGCCATGTTATTGTTGCTATCCCTGCCGATAAAGCAACGCAGCTTACCCAATTGAAAGATAAGTACTTGGATATACTGAAAAATGAGTATGCCATCGTTGAGAAAAATCTGACTGTATTACTGGAAGAGGTCGAAACAGACATTCAGGCATTAACTGATGATTGCCAAAACCGTTTTATCTCATTGCTAAACAGTACTCCCAATGGTGTTATCCGTATGAGTGATGTCATCAAAGGCGTAGTAGAAACCTCGCTAAACGTGGGTGTTGTGGCGATGGAACAAGATAAGGTAAATCTCATTTGCTTAATCCGTTCGCTTATCGACAGCGGTAAGTCCTATGTCATAGGTATGCTCTCTTCGCTGGCTAAACTGTCAAATGCTGAGATTTACGCTAAAGGGGATTATCCCGGCTGGCAGCCAGATGCAAGTTCTCCGGTAATGCACTTAGTACGTGAAACTTATCAACAGTTATTCGATAAAATACCTAATATTATGGTGATCCACGCTGGGTTGGAATGTGGTCTATTCAAGAAACCTTATCCTGATATGGATATGGTATCTATCGGGCCAACCATTACGGGCGCTCACTCTCCTGACGAACAAGTGCATATCAAAAGCGTCGGGCAATATTGGCAACTGCTCACTGCAATTCTGAAAGCCATTCCTGAAAAGGCTTAATCAGCTCTCCCCTGCTTCGATGTGATGGCAGGGGAATTACCATTCAAGCAAGAGTTGCCGCTCAATTTCTGGGTCCTGCAACGTCACGTGCAAACCAACCAAACGAACGCCACGCCCTTCCCGGCGAGATGTCCATGTTTTCTGGGCCAATTGCAGTAAATCCTGCTTATCCAATAATGGATGAACATGCTCCTGAGTGGTTAGTTGAAAATCATCAAATTTCAGTTTAACCCCCTGACGGGCAATCCGCAGATCAGGTTTAACGTTACTCAACCGTTTTTCTAATTCCAGATATAAACTTTCTATCAGTTCAGTGCACTGTTCCCATTGATGAATATCTCTCGCAAGTGTCAGCTCCACACCAATTGATTTTCGCAAACGATCTGGATTCACCAACCGTTCATCAATACCGTGACAACGATCCCAAAGTACCTGACCAAATTTCCCCAACTGTTTCACCAAAACAATGACGTCATATTTTTGTACATCAGAACAGGTTTCCAGCCCCATATTAGCCAGCCGTTGCACCATGACTTTGCCAACCCCCGGAATTTTTCGCAAAGGTAAAACCTTAATAAAATCAGCCACTCGATCAGGAGGAATGACATACTGCCCATTCGGTTTATTAATATCAGAAGCGATTTTTGCCAAAAATTTCACCGGTGCAATACCGGCTGATGCCGTCAATTGTAATTCATCAAAAATGGCTTTACGGATCTCCTGTGCGATAAGCGTGGCAGATCCATAACAATGATGGCTATCAGTGACATCCAGATAAGCTTCATCCAATGACAGAGGCTCTATCCACTCAGTATAACGAGACAATATCTGATGGATATGCCGGGAAACCTCCCTATACAGCGCCATACGCCCCGGAAGAACTTTAAGTTGAGGACAGAGTTTCAGCGCCATTGCGGTAGACATTGCACTACGTACCCCAAAACGACGGGCAGGATAATTAGCTGTACTAATAACACCCCTCTTGTCTGCACTGCCGCCCACAGCAATAGGAATATGACAAAGTGACGAATCATCACGCATTTCAATCGCTGCGTAGAAACAATCCATATCAATATGAATAATCTTTCGCATTCTGCTTTAGCCTATCAACAATGACTGTATAAACATACATAAAAATAGACTCAAGAGCAATCTAGTAACAATATCGGCTAGTAACACCATCAGAACGACGGTTAAAAGACACTTTTAGCTCAATTTGAAAATATCTTAATCAATAAAATAATTAATACCGTTATTAACTTTTCACTGCCCGATTCCTTGCGTTAAGTGACCTATCCTGTAAGTGCAACTTTTCTACTTAACGACATTTCAAGGATGCTTATAACAATGAAAAATAGCGGGAAACCACAAAAAACCTCAGCTACAGCGACTACCCAGCCAATTAATCGCACTCTTCATTATGCTTTATCGAGCATAATTATGCTGAGTACTGGCCTGCCAGGTTATCTGGCGGCACAGGAAAATGAAGAGCAGAAAGCAAAAGAAAAACCGGAAAAATCAGAGAAAGTCATCACACTTTCTACACTTTCTGTTATTGGCGGATTGAATAACAGCGTCAATGCTGGAAGCTCGGTATTGAAAAAAGAGGATATTGAACGTACCCAAGCAGATAATATTGCCGAACTGCTCGATCAACTTCCCGGCGTTTCCATGTCAGGATCGCCTCGTCCAGGCGGCCAAACTCTGAATATCTGGGGAATGGGCGATACCGAAGACGTTAAAGTCACCTTAGATGACGCACCGAAAGGCTTCGAGAAATATCGCCAAGGCTCTATCTTTATTGAACCCGAATTAATTAAGCGAGTCGATGTCGATAAAGGCCCACATAATCTACTTGATGGTAATGGCGGATTTGGCGGAACAGTTAAAGTTGTCACCAAAGATGCCAGTGATTTATTACGGCCGGGAGAAGATTTTGGCGGATTGCTGAAATACAGTTATCACACCAATGATCGCCAAAATATTTATAGCAGCGCAGTCTATGGCCGAACAATAGAAGGTTTCGCTGACGGCCTGTTATATATGAGCAAACGAGATGGCGGCAATATTAAACGACCGGATGGCACCCGCTTTGTTTTCTCTAAAAGTGATCAATCATCCTATTTACTGAAAACGAATTTTTACCTGAACGATGCCAATACATTGACACTTTCCGCTATGCGTTCTGATTCTGATGGCTGGCAGCCGTGGGCAGCAAAACGCGATAAAATAAATATACCTTCCGAATACGATATTAATAAATATGGTTGGGATGAAGCTTGGCGTCGGAAGCTGGTTTATCGCGATCAAACAGATCAAAACTACACCACTAAATGGAACCTTGCACCGGAAGATAATCCATTACTTAATCTGACAGCAACTTATGCTTATTCCAAAACAGAACAACATGACAAACGCCCAAAGGATTTAACAAATTCATATTTTGCTTCTCTGGGAAATGAAAGCTGGATTAACTATGTGGATAATCTGGCAGATATAAACAATGAGAGTGTCTTTACCACTGGAGCAATAGAACACTCATTACTCGTTGGAACTCGTTGGCATAAAAACCAACGCAACACCCTTATGAACGACAAAACCAAAGATAAAGACCCTGATTATAATTATGGTTATTTCCAACCAAACTATATGCCATCAGGAGAACAAACAACCCACAGTTTTTATTTACAAGACGCAATGACTATTGGCAGCGTAACCGTAACACCGGGTATTCGTTATGACCATATCAAAAATACCGGTAAGAAAAATATTGCATCTCTCTATAATAACCAATCTCCAGAAATAGGCCACGATTACAGCAGTGTTACCTATACTGGCTGGTCTCCTCATTTAGGCGTCATATGGAAAGCAACACAAAATCTGTCGCTATTTTCTGATTTCAGCCGTACCTGGCGTGCTCCAGTGGTAGATGAACAATATGAATTACAACGAGCAGGTACAACCATTTCTGCCACCAGCCGTAATCTGGATGTAGAAAGAATAACCGGCTTAAGATTCGGTGCAATTCTGGATTTCAACAATTTGTTGACCGATCAAGATAATTTACAAATCCGAACAACACTATTCCGTAACCGAGGAAAGAATGAAATATTTGTTCGTCATGGCAGTGTATTGTGCGAAGCACAAGCTAATGGTGCTCCTATATCAGCTTGTAAGAAACCGATATCCGTTTATGGTAATTTTCCTGGATATACCATCCAAGGGCTAGAAATCGAAACCTTCTATAATAGTAGCTACTTATTCGGCAAACTCTCTTTCTCAACAATGCGTGGGCAAAGAGACGCATCTCCAGTCAATCCGTGGTGGGGAAGTAAAACTTGGATTGCTGAAATTCCACCAACTTCTGCTCACGCCATGCTAGGGGTAAAAATCCCTCAGTGGCAAATGGCGATGGGATGGACTGGTGATTTTATCCGTAAACAAGACCGCTCACCTACAGATAGTGATCCAAAAGCAGGCTACTGGGCACTACCCAAAAGCAAAGGTTATGCACTGCATGGCTTATTTGCCAGTTGGCAACCCAATTTCTGGCAAGGTCTCGAAGCGCGTGTCACAGTAAATAACTTGTTTAATCGTGATTATCGCCCATACCTCGGTGAATCAGTTTCCGGGATTGGACGTAACATTAAATTCAGCGTCTCGCAAAAGTTCTAATATCCCACTAAAAAGTTCCCTCTATATATGAGGGAATTCACTTAAGGCCAACAGCTTGACAGACGATGATCATATGAAAATAATAATCATTTTCATTTATAAAGATTGTTGGAAATCATAATACCAACACCAAAGACATGCCTAAAATTAATAGTTCTGCGCAACAATTTTACTTTGAACATCATGACTGGTTATACAACTGGCTACGCCATAAAGTCCCTTGCCCCTGCCATGCGGAAGATCTCACGCAGGACACTTTCCTGAACGTTTTATCAAGTTCAAATTTGTCAGATATCCGCCAACCACGGTCTTTTCTGGCGACCGTAGCTCGCTGCCTGGTTGCTAACTATTACCGTCGAAGAAAGACCGAAGAGAGCTATTTGGAATATATAAACTCGACACCAGAAATGACTATGCCTTCCGCTGAAAGCAGAATCGCCACATTTGAACAGCTTGAAAAACTTGAGATTACTCTTGATAAATTGCCAATTCAAGTAAAAAGCGCTTTTTTGCTGGCACAGCTACAGGGACTGCGTTATCGCGAAATAGCTGATCAACTCCAAGTTTCTGCCAGCTCAGTAAAGCAATATTTGCAACGAGCGCATAACAAATGTAAAAAAATTCAAATTCTCACTTAAAATTCAAAAAACCGTGTTACATTCAAAACTAATTTAATTTAGAAATCATTAATGAAATTAATTATTTTAACTTAACTATAATTGGATATTATGGAGAAAACGATGCGACACGGAATTACCGCTGCAATCCTACTTTGCTGCTCTGCCAGCACTTTCGCAACAACACCACAAATTATCGCTCATCGTGCCGGTACAGGCGATGCACCTGAAAATACCGAGTACGCAATTTCTAAGTCCTTGGAGAATAAAGCAGATGCTATTTGGATTACTGTCCAGCTTTCAAAGGATGGTATTCCAGTACTTTATCGTCCATCAGACCTAAATAGCTTGACCAATGAAAGTGGACTCGTTTCTGCTTATAAAGCAAGTCAGCTGGCTAAATTTGATGCCGGTTACAAATTTGGCTCTGATGGTCATCATCCATTCCGTAATAAAGGGTTAGGTATTCCAACATTAGGACAAGTCTTAAAAAAATACCCAGATACTTTCTTCTATATTGATCTGAAATCACCGGATGCAGATCCAGCACAACAAGCCAAAGCACTAGAAAAAGTACTAACCAAACAAAAAGCACTTGCCCGTACCCGTTTCTATTCCACTAACGAAACTTACCTTAACGCATTACCAACAACAATTCAGCGTTTTGAAAGCCGAGATAAAACCCGCACCATGCTGGCAAATATCACAATGGCTCACCACTGTGATATCCCTGCAAATACCGACACCGCTCGCTGGTATGGTTTGGAAATGCGCCGTAACGTAGAAGTTGTTGAGAAATATACTCTTGGTGAAGCACGTTCCAAATCAGTACTGTCATGGGATAAGGAAGCAATGGCGTGTTTCCGTGCTAATGGTGGCGCTAACATCATTCTCTTTGGCATTAAAACTGAGGAAGATTTCAAACAAGCTAAAGAGCTTGGCGCCGATGGTGTACTGGTGGATTCTCCCAAGCTGTTCAGTACTTTAAAAACAGAATAAGAATTTAGGGTTCCCAGCAAGAAACTCTTCCAGTAATTATTTTGCAGGAACACTTTCCCCCATACAGACAAAATCTTATATAGACAAAACAAGGCAAAACCCGCAAATTTTGGCGGGTCTTTGCCACTGGAGTAAATAAGGTGCTAATACATATAAAACGCATTTTCCAAACTAAGATAAGCTTTTTAATAATCAATTCCCAATTTCTTTAAGCGTGAGATCAATGTCGTTGGGTTCATTCCCAACAATTTTGCTGCGCCATCATCACCAAAAATTTTCCCTTTGCATTGTTTCACAGCAAGAGAGAAATTTTTAATTTCCAAATCTTTCAGTTGCTGCATAGTCAGCACGATTTCAATTTGTTGAAGTTTATTGTGAATATTCTGATGCGTAGTTTCATTTTGTTGTTGATCTTGTTCTAGCAAATATCTAAAGGAAACAGTGCCTTGTTTCGCTATAATTAGCGCGCGTTCAATGACATTTTGCAATTCACGAATATTGCCAGGCCAGTCATATTGCTGTAGTTCTAAAATATGCCTTTGTGAAAATGGTAGATAATTAATTTTACGCTTGTCACAAATCAACTTAGTAAAATGCGTAACCAAAAGTGGAATATCTTCTTTACGATCACGTAAAGCGGGTGAATAAATCGGGAATACATTTAAACGGAAATAGAGGTCTTCACGAAAGCGCTTGTGTTTAACTTCTTCTTTTAAATTGCGGTTAGTAGCAGCAATAATCCGCACATTCACATGTCGCGTTTTTTCTTCGCCAACCCGCTCAAAGGTTCCTTCCTGCAATACACGCAGCAGTTTACTTTGTAGCTCGATAGGAATTTCGCCAATTTCGTCTAAAAACAGTGTACCCTGATCTGCCAATTCAAAACGTCCGGCACGGTCACGCACAGCCCCAGTAAATGCGCCTTTGACATGTCCGAAAAATTCACTTTCAAACAGTTCCGAAGGAATGGCGGCACAATTGACTCGAATAAGTGGTTGCTGTTGACGGTGACTGGATTGGTGAATAGCACGAGCAATCAGCTCTTTGCCTGTACCTGATTCACCATAAATCATCACATTGGCATCAGTTGGGGCGACCACCTTGATTTTTTCAATAATCTGTAAAATGGATGCACTACTGCCAATAATTTCATCATATTGATTTTCATGTAAAATTTCCTCTTGCAGATATTCATTTTGCTGTTCGAGTCGGCTTTTTAAATCTTGTAGCTCTTCAAGGGCATGGGTTAATTGCTTTTCGGTATTCAGCCGATCGGTAATATCGCGAAACACCACTACCGCGCCAATAATTTCACCATCACGAATCACCGGAGTACTGGTAAATTCCACCGGAAAGCAACTGCCGTCACGACGCCAAAAAATTTCTTGAACCCCCTCATGCACAATACCATCATGCACCGCTGCATAAATCGGGCACTCTTCTTCAGGATAAGGGTCGCCATTTTCATGGGTATGGTGATGAATCTTATGGATATTGTCACTCAATACATCTTCAGGTTGCAGCCCCAACATTTTAGCCCCGACAGGGTTAATAAAAGTACACAAGCCTTGTTTGTTAATACTGTAAATACCGTCACCGACTGAACTCAGCAATAAATGCTTGCCTGTGTCGGAGTCAATAAGTAGCTCTTGTAAGGCTTGCGATTCTTTTAAACCTGTACAAATAGCTTTATCGGTATTTTTATTGAATTGGCGCAATTCTAAATCTTTGACATCCACCAGCGACCATATCAGCAAGGTTTTATTTTTATAGGGCAATGAAACAGAAGTAATATCCAATTGGATTTTTTCACCTTTTTTATCAAAGATATACAGCTCATTGTTCCAAGCCCACCCTTTCGCCAAAGCGCCCTCGGTAAATGCCACAAGATACGGCAGTTGTCTGAAATGACCAAAAATGGAAGTCACCGTTTTTTGAATAATTTCATGACGTTCATATTGTAATAATCGGGTGGCGCTAATATTCACATCAATAAACTGGTTTTGATGTGGGTCCAATACAATTAATGCCTGTGACGTGTGTTCAAATACCAACGGGCGAGTCGAGTCTTCATAAACTACCCAGTCTGAGATAAAGTCAGTCGTATTCATACTATACCCGTCATCTTTCAAGTTGCCTCCTAAAATCCATAGGGTATATGAAGTTTCATAATTTAAGCTATGAAATTTCATAATACTACGAAAAATCCTAATTCCCTAGTAGTTCAAATTATCTCCATGAAAAATATTTTTATAAAAATTAAATGATATTTTTCAATATGATAAGAATTAACTTCCGCTCCAAAATATAACTTGGCACAGCTCTCGCATTAATACAATCAGACTAGACTACATGTTGGTTCATTCCCAAATAACATTGAACTAGGAGTTGGTTATGCCAAACATTGATATCGAACAATATAAAGACGGCGATTTTCTTGTCGATTATGAAGAAAAAGTGTTTGAGGACGTCAAAGCCCAGCCAGGTGAAAAGGCATTGGTGACTTTCCATACCGTTGCATTTGAAGGATCAATTGGCTTGGTCAATGTGTTACAGGCAAAACGTCTGTTGCGTAAAGGCTTTGAAACCAAAATCTTGCTTTACGGCCCAGGCGTGCAATTGGGTGTACAACGCGGTTTTCCAACTTTAGGGGCAGAAGCTTTTCCGGGTCATCTGGCCGTCAATAATCAGTTGAAAGCCTTTATGGCAGAAGGCGGCGAAGTCTATGCCTGCCGTTTTGCGTTGCAAGCATTATATGGGCAAACCGAAAAAGCGCTTATTCCGGGAATTCGGCCAATTAATCCATTGGATGTGATGGATTTAAGACTGCTGATGCGTCGCGACAATGCCTTAATCATTGATACCTGGACTGCCTAAGTAAACATAAACTATAAGGGGATAAGGTTATGAACCGAATAATTAAAGCTGCCGCTGTGCAATGTAGTCCAGTGCTTTATAGTCAAACCGCAACGGTAAAAAAAATCTGTGACATTATTTTAGAGCTTGGAAAACAAGGAGTGCAATTTGCAGTCTTTCCTGAAACCGTCGTGCCTTATTACCCTTATTTCTCCTTTGTACAACCGCCATTTGCTATGGGTAAAGAACATTTAAAGCTGTTGAATGAATCGGTGGTTGTCCCTTCCGAAGCAACTTTAGCGATTGGTCAAGCCTGCCTTGAAGCCAACATGGTGGTGTCGATTGGCATTAATGAACGCGCGGGCAGTACGATTTATAACGCGCAACTGTTATTTAATGCCGACGGTTCAATCATTCAGCATCGCCGCAAAATTACCCCAACTTACCATGAACGAATGGTGTGGGGACAAGGCGACGGCAGTGGTTTACGCGCCATTAATTCTGCGGTGGGGCGTATTGGCTCGCTGGCATGTTGGGAACATTACAACCCATTGGCGCGTTTTGCCTTGATGGCTGATGGCGAACAAATTCATGCGGCCATGTTTCCCGGTTCGTTGGTAGGGCAAGTCTTTGCCGATCAAATCCGCGTAACCATTCAACACCATGCTTTAGAGTCTGGCTGCTTTGTGGTCAATGCCACCGCATGGCTGCATCCCGAGCAACAACAGCAAATTATGCAGGATACCGGCTGTAATATCGGCCCAATTTCAGGAGGATGTTTTGCCGCCATCGTTTCTCCCGAAGGCAAACTCCTGGCTGAACCGATCACACAAGGTGAAGGTTATTGCATTGCCGATCTGGACTTTAGCCTGATTGATAAACGCAAACGCATGATGGATTCGATTGGACATTACAGCCGTCCTGAATTGCTCAGCTTATTGATTGATCGTCGTCCAACACACGTATTACATGAACTGAAAGTTGAAACATCAACTCAAAGTCATCTCGAAAAGCTCTCAAAATTTAATGAAGAACATGCCGAAACCGTATTGATGTAAACCCGATCGATAGGGGGTTAAAGATGTCTGCAACACAACTATTAACCAATTTGCAATTATTAACCGACTTGCAATGTAATGGTCTGAACTGGGAAGGCGATTTTGGCTTGTCCCGTAAAGGCGGCGCAGGGCCAAGCGATCATAAGGCCCTGAGCCTTGACGGACAGACCATGATGATTCCTGTGCTGAACCTTGCGGCACAAGACTCTCCCTACACCGCAAAGCCTGAACCGCACTCTGACAAAGTGATTGTCTTTAAAAACCGGATTCCTGTAGCGACCTTAACTGCACCTGCACGACCCCGTTTTTATGATTTAAAAACCGCCGAAGGCATTGCCTACGAACAAATTGCGACCTTACATAGCCGTGATGTGTTGGCGACAACAGTGTTACAGCATTGCATTCGTATGAAAGACAAGGCAACTGCCTGCCAATTTTGCTCGATTGATCAGTCTCTAAAAGAGGGGCGAACCTTGCCCCGTAAACGCCCGGAACAATTGGCTGAGGTAGCGAAAGCCGCCGTTGAACTGGATGGCGTTAAGCAAATGGTGATCACCACAGGTACGCCAAACACGGGAGATCGCGGCGCCAAAATTTTATATGACTCAGTTAAAGCGATTAAGGCGCAAGTAGATTTGCCGATACAGGTACAGTGCGAACCACCTGATGATTTTGCCTGGTTTCAACGTTTAAAAGATGCAGGCGCGGTGTCGATCGGCATGCACCTTGAGGCGGTAAGTGAACGTGTACGGCAGAAAATTATGCCAGGCAAAGCCGAAGTCTCGTTGGCAAAATATTTTGCGGCATTTGAGGCAGCCGTTGCGGTGTACGGCCGAGGACAGGTCAGTACCTACATTTTGGCCGGTTTGGGCGATACCGAACTAGAAATCGTGGAGATGAGCGCCAAACTGACTGAAATGGGGGTGTATCCATTTGTGGTACCGTTTGTACCGATTCAAGGCACACCATTAGAGCATCACCCTAAACCTGATCAAGCTTTTATGCAGTCGCTCTATCCGAAAATTGGACGGCAACTCAAACAACATGGTTTGAACTCCGAAAATACCCAAGCAGGCTGTGCTAAATGTGGCGCTTGCTCTTCGCTGAAAGCATATGAATAAGGAGAATGTGATATGAAACCTCACTATCCTTGGCTGCTTGAGCAAAATAAAGGGTTGAAACAATTTGTTAGCGATGACATTGCCATCAAAATTGTGTCGGAAGATTGGGAGCGTCGCCAATATTATCGTTTGCGTGAAATGACCTTTCGCGATGAACAGAAAATCTTACAAGAAGATCGTGACGAATACGATGTTAAAGCATTAGGCATTGTTGCCATTGAGAAAATGTTTGGTGAGCATGATCGAGTGATTGGCGCAGTACGGATTTTCCCTGATGGCGAACAGACATGGTATGGCGGGCGTTTATGCGTCGAACCTTTATATCGACGTCGCCATATCATTGGTAAAGCGTTAATTAATACCGCGGTATCGACCGCTAAAAACCTAGGATGCCGTACTTTTTTAGCCACCGTGCAAAGTCAAAATGAGCACTATTTCCAAAGGTTGTGTTGGGATAGTTTGCGACAATTGACCGTTGCCAACATTCCACATGTGCTGATGCAGGCACAGATTGAAAACTATCCGTTACCGCATGTCCCGATGCAAGCCTATATGCAGAAGGAGACGCAATGATGGAACTCAATCAATTACTCGAAATGTTAAAACATACGCCTGCTATGCAGTCCAAACAGGCGATTGCTCACCATGCTTCAATTAACACAACTTGCCATGTGGATTCATTGGATAGCTTATATGCCTATCCCGGAGATGACACGGCAGCAGTGCCGCTGAATGGTCAATATATATTGCACGCCTGTGAAGGCATGTTACCCAGTTTTGTGACCAATCATCCTTATTTTGCGGGATGGTCAGCGGTCATGGCGAATATTAGTGATATTGCCGCAATGGGGGGTCGGGCGTTATCAGTGGTGAACAGTTTTTGGCATACCAGTAGCGAACATGCCCAGTTGTTAATGCAAGGTATACAGGATGCTTGCAACGCTTATGGTGTGTTATTGGTCGGAGGGCATACCAACATTGGCGTAGTTTATCAGCCCACTTTATCCGTTGCGATTCAAGGCATAGCGCGAAAACTACTCTCGGTGTTGCATGTCAAACCACAACAAAAAATTCTGATCGCTTTAAATCTAAAAGGGCGATTCCACCCCAATACCACTTATTGGAAATGCTTTGAGCGTGTGCCTGACCGCATTTTACAGTCACAAATTGCCTTGTTGCCGCAATTGGCGGAGACAAATCTGGCTCATGCCGCCCGTGATATTAGCAATGCCGGTATTCTAGGCAGTTTGTTGATGCTACTCGAAGCGACAGCATCGGGGGCACAGATCAACTTAGATGCCATTCCTAAACCTGATGATGTGGACTGGTTTAAATGGCTACAAATCTTCCCCAGTTTTGGTTTTTTACTGACGGCCGATGCAAATGAATGTGAAGCAATAATCGAACTGTTTCACCGTCAGGGCATTGCCTGCGCGGTGATTGGTGAAACCAATGCCTGTGGCGTGGTTGCCGTGCAACAACAAAAGCGGCACGGCATATTTTGGGATTTTAACCGCCAAATATTCACCGGTTTTTGTTATGCCGATGCTTTAAAAAAGTTACAGGCTCAATCCATACAGATTAAACCTAAAAGTCAGCAGGAGTCGATGTTATGCCCAGTGTGAATTTTACTGTGAAATGGCCGAATGGGGAGCTGATTCAATATTACTCACCCTCAACAGTGATTTATGAATACCTGTCCATTGGTCAACGTTACCCAAGTACGGAGTTCTTACATCAAGTTGAAAATGGTCTGCATGCCGCATCGGAAAGGGTACGGGCGCGTTATGGCTTTTTCTGTAGCTCGGCCGTGGACAATCTGGCGATTATCAAACGCCAAGCCAAATTCTTCGGGCTAAATCCAGAAGATCAAATTGAAGTTATTGAAATGAAGAATCAATGAGAGGGATATCCCATGTTAAGTATCCAAAATCAAATGTTACAGCCAAATTACGATGTGGTCATTGTTGGTGGTGGTCAGGCAGGTTTATGTATCAGTCACTATTTGCAAAAAGCAGGCATTAACCATGTAGTATTGGAAAAAGAATCCGAGTTGACCCATAGCTGGCGCCATAAACGTTGGGATAATTTCACTTTGGTGACACCAAACTGGCAATGTCTATTGCCTGAACATCCTTATCAAGGGAAAGATCCTGACGGCTTTATGAAAAAGCCTGAAATTGTGGCATATCTTGACGAATTTATTGAAAAGACTAATCCTCCTGCCATTTTAAATATTCAGGTAGAACATGTGAAAAAAGTGGCGGCACATGAGTTTGTCATTAAAACCAATCACGGTATAACCACAGCCAAACAGCTTGTCGTTGCAGCAGGAGGATATCACACCCCGATTTACCCAAAATTAAGCGCTGCCTTGCCTAAACATGTGAAAGTGATGCATTCGGAAGAATATTTAAATGCAGACCAACTGCCAGAAGGTGCTGTATTGGTCGTTGGATCAGGACAATCCGGTGCACAGATTGCCGAAGATTTACATCTGGCAGGCAAAAAAGTCTATTTATCGACAGGCAATGCACCACGTTGCGCTCGCTTCTATCGCGGTAAAGATGTGGTGAAATGGCTGTTTGATATGGGGTATTACGAAACTACCGTTGAAAATCATCGCTATAGTGAAGAAGTGCGTAATAGCACCAACCACTATGTCACAGGGCGTGACGGCGGGCGTGACATTGACCTGCGTAAATTTGCCTTAGAAGGTATGCAACTGTTCGGACATTTTAATGACTTTAAAGAGGGTCAATTTTGGTTTAGACCAGATTTATCGGAAAACCTGGACCTTGCCGATACCACTTATAATCGCATTAATGCCTCAATTGATGAATATTTAGAGAAAAACAATATTGCAACCGACGAACCTGCATCGGCATATCAACCTGTTTGGCAGCCTGAACAGGAAATCACACACATTGACTTAGTAAAAGAAAATATCTCGTCAGTGATTTGGTGTATTGGTTTTAAACCAGATTATTCATGGATTGATTTAGATATTTTTCAAGCCAATGGTTATCCAAAACATAACCGCGGTATTACCATTGATCCAGATGTCACATTTATTGGTTTGCCGTGGTTATATACATGGGGTTCCGGACGTTTTCTCGGGATCGATCAGGATGCCGCCTATGTGGTACAGCATATTGGGCAACAAATAAGTCAGCAAAATATGCATATGTTATCTACTTTAATTAAAGGTGATAAATCTGCAATCAAAGATAAAAGAATATCTCAAATGTGAAATTCCTAACTTCGCCTGACAGAATATTTTTAAATTCTTATTTTTTTAATAAGAGCAAAATAAGGCATTTTACTTTTCAAACCATCATGTGGTCGTTGTAAAATGCCTCCTATTCAACCAATTTAAATAGTGAATTTTAAACTGATAATACTTATAAAGGAGTTTTTTAGATACTTATGGCATAGGCGTTATTGAAAATATTTTACGGACAATAACAGGCTTCAGTTTTCCTTTCGGCAAATTTTACGTTTCATAAAACACAATTTCATTTTTAGCAACGAAGTAGGAAAACAAAAAATTAAATGCCAAATGAAAAACCAGTATTTTGTCAACAAGTGTGGTTTTAAAATCTAGAAAAAAATCAAGCATATCATTAATCAAAATCAGTGTTGCAAAAACGGGGGGGACTATAGATTTTACGCTCTCCTGTGGAATAACCTCCAAATTTGACAATCAATTTAATCGAGGATCTAAAATATCTATTACTTTAACTAAGACTTCATCAACGATATTAGGTTCAGGTTGTGCCGAATAGGTAGTTTTACGTTCATTCAAATCAAGTGAACGAATCTGATAGCAAAGCGCAACACCGGTAATTTTTCTGGTATCGGTACTTGAGCCATCCAGATATACGTTAAATCACCTCTTTACCAACAGGATGAGAATTTAAATCGTCGGCTGCTGGTTTGATGATTACTCCATCACCTGACGCTTTTACATACAGTTCTATGCCTATTGACCACCCTGTTACGGCTGCAACGTCACTAGGGATTGTGACAACCACAGCCCCATCCTGTTGACGCAAATGTGTTATTGCCATCTTTATCTCCAATCCAATGTGTAACTTATCTCACATATTGATTATTAGCACAGAGTTTCGCAAAATCACACCTCGCTCGTCGAACCAAGTTAACCCAATCACAAAAATATAAAATTATATTAAAACGTTTAATAGGATTAACTTCATTACGAAAAAAGAACAATAACGTTTAGCTAGATTAAAATCGATTAAAACAATAGGCTTTGATTTTAATCTCATTGGTATCTCTTGTACTCTCTCTGGTTTTAAATGTGCAGAGACAATAAAGTTTGTCTATAAGGAGTAACTACCTACACATAACTTATTGGTATTAAGATACAGATATCATAAAAAACTGCAAATTAATCGTAATCTATTCCGTTGGATGAAATTGGCATTATTGGGCCAATATGAACACTGGTTGAAATCGTGACATAGTAAAAAATTTGCACGTAAGAGAGATTTGACTAATTGATGTTTATTGCCACCTATATCAAGTAAAGTGGATGGGCTGTAAGGTATAGATTTGGTCATGATAAACCTTATTCATATGAAAAATATCAATTTCAACTGAAAAAATACCAAATTTTACGGGAGATATATTAAATTATCAGGACATCGCCTAAGTAACTTATATGGACACCGACTCAATTCAAGTGGGTGTCCATATAAGGTTAATTACGCTATAATATTTTTAACATTCCAAACGCTCCCGGTTTTTACTTTCGATACTTCCTTAATAGCATTCATGAGAGTCTGAATACCGGCATCCAAATCTTTGCGTTCAATAGTCAGTGGAGGAAGAAGTTTGAGCACCTGATCCTCACTCCCACATCGCTCGATTATCAGATTGTTTTCAAAGCTTATCCGGGCAACCTTACGAGCAACTCCAGGATCAAAAAACTCCAGTCCATACATCATGCCTCTCCCTTTTATTCTCTTGATCAAATACGGGAAAACGTTCTGAATTTGTCCTAAGTGTGTTGCTATATAAACTTCATCATCCATAATTTTTTCACTTAGTCGGCTATCAGACCAAAAATTATGGATAGCAGCAGTCGCAGTTACCATCGCTAAGGTATTTCCTCTAAAAGTTCCATTATCTTCACCTGGAGACCAAATATCCAAGTGACCTTCCATCAACAGCAAAGATAAAGGATAACCATATCCACTCAACGACTTAGATAAACAAACCATATCTGGTTGGATATCCGCATATTCAAAGCTAAAGAAATACCCAGTACGACCACAACCTGCCTGTACATCGTCAATGATCAGCAATATCTCTTTCTCCAGCGTCAGTGCCCGCAACTTGCATAACCATTCTTTTGAAGCAACATTGATACCTCCTTCGCCCTGCACAGTTTCAACAATAACTGCCGCAGGAAGCTCATAGCCCGAACTTCTGTCTTCCAACAACTTGCGAAACAGTTCCAACGAGTCCAATCCAGAGAAATACAGATCAAATGGCAAACGCTCCACATAAGCATCCATCACAGTCTGACGATTATCCTTATTACCTGTCAAACTTAATGAGGTTCCTGTCATGCCGTGAAAACCATTGGTAAAAGCAACAACTCGACAGCGTTGGGTTACTTTACGTGCAAGCTTAATCGCCGATTCAACAACACTGGTACCAGTCGGTGAAGTAAACTGTAGTTTATAGGTCAACCCTCTGGGTACCAGAATGTTTTCTTGAAAAGCGGTGATAAAATCTTTTTTCGCTTTAGTGTGCAAATCCAATGCACCTTGAATACCATCTTCATTGATGTACTGAAATATAGCCTGTTTTAGTGCGTGATGATTATGCCCATAATTCAACGCCCCTGCACAACTGAGAAAATCAAGATATGGCGAGCCATTTTGGTCATATAAATAGGAACCGGAGGCTCTATGGAATACTTTATGAAAATTTCGGCAATAGGAACGTACTTCTGATTCATACTGCTCAAAAATCTGATAATCATCCTGTTGTGTTATTAATTCTTCCATCTGTTTAAGTTCTCCTCTAAACGTTTTCTGAATGAGGCTAATGTAAGTCACTCGTAGATTAGACTTCTGCGTTTACAGCAACTAAAAACTGTGGAATCAAGTACCAAAAAATTAACTATCCAACGATAATTAAATAATCTGCCCGGATAAAAAAGCCATGTCTTCTATCTTTTCACTAAGCCGTTCGGCCAACGCTAAAGCGAATCCCGTGCCATAGCGTCTTTCATCTGCTGTCACATTTATTAAAATACCTTCTCCTTTCAAATCATTTATCAACTCAACCCTAATCGGTAAGCTGGTATGGTCACGCACATCTTCATTAGTATTCACCAACCCTCGTTCTAATAACTCATTGCGAGAATGAAAATGAACGTAGCTAAACGTAGCCTCGAAGGGTGGCCCCCCTAACAGAGTTTGTATTTCTGAATATGGAAAACGTCTAAAAGGCAATATTTCTTTTTCAGCATCGAAAGCCTGTCTTGCCAGCACCTGCCAGTTATTGGCAAAGTCAAGATTCAACTTTATCGGAATATGATTAAGGAACAGTCCAAGAGTCAAATCCGCGCCTTCCCTCTCAGGCCTACCGTTAACAGACATCCCTGCGACAAAACCAATATCTTGTAACTGATGGGCTGTTGTCAGATAGAAACTAGCAAAAAACATACTTTTTAACGGAATGCCCCAATCTGATACATTTTTTAGCAATTGCTTCACTGTTCGTTCCGGCAAGACCGATACTGCTTTCCTATAATCAGTATCTTGATATCTATCCGTTTTTCCTTTAGCTAAATATTGACTAAAAAACTGTTTCGCCTTGTCGTTACTTAGCGCTTCACGCTCAAGTTTGACAAACTCTGACAATGGTGCTGGTTGCTCCAATAAAACAGACTCGCCAGCTAAATTGGATTGATACAATCTCAAAAGCTCAAGGATAAAAACAGACTCACTCCAACCATCAAGGATCGCATGATGAAAGGCATAAGCTAACCGAAATTGCCCTTCATTCAATGTCGCCGCATGTACCCTCATTAAAGGAGCCTCTTCAGGATCAAATGGTCGGCTTAACTCAACCATTACCTTTTCGTGACGTGCAGCCAACTGTTCATCATCAAGATTTGTGTAGTTTTCCACTATAAGTGGCAATGATGGTAGTGATTCAACCAATTGCATCACTTCACTAAAAGAGGCCAAATCAAATCTTGTTCTGAGAACTGGGTGCCTTTTGGCGATTGCCTGAAGCGTGTCGTGAAATATTTTTTCATCCAGTGGCAAGTTGACATCCCGAGCAATAACATCAAGGTAGATTGCTTTACCACTGTATAATCCCTCAAACAGCATCCCTAGCTGCAATCTCGTCGCCGGATAAGCAGTTTCGATATTAACAGGCAACCTTTGCTTATCCGTTTCATTTATCAATGAGTTCTCATTCTGCTGACTGAGAGCTTCTTCTGTTTGTGCCAAACCGCGGCAAACCCCACACAATGTCGGATTGCGAAATAACGTACCCAGCTCAATCATCAAGCCCTGTTTCTCAGCCTCTGCAATCACCTGGATCGCCAGAATTGAATCGCCCCCTAGGGAAAAAAAATCGGCTTCAGGCACTGCGTCAAACGGGCCCAATACTTGTTGCCAAATCTTTGCGAGCAGTGCTTCATCTTCCGTCAGTCCATTATCTGTTTGTTCTGGGAGCACCAAATCTTTACACATTTCCCTAAGTGTCGAAGTACGAAATAAGGTAGAAAGTGTCAGATTGAGTCCTCGTTTTTCAGCTTCCGCAATAACCTGAATAGCCAATAATGAATCGCCTCCCAACGCAAAAAAATCAGCATCAGGCACAACGTCAAATGGCCCTAGAATTTGTTGCCAGATCTCTGCCACCAGCGCTTCTGTCACGGAGAGTTCACTGGATACCACCTCTTCTAATCTCTCAGCCTCTTTCCAACCCATCAAAAATCGACGATCCACTTTACCACTGCTTGTTAAAGGTAGCTGTTCATGCTGGATAAACTGACTAGGCCACATATAGCTGGGTAACAATGTTTGAACACGAGTGATGATAGCTTGCTCAACATCAGTGCTTTTATGAGTTGTATGATCAGTGTGAGTTGTATAATGGGCGACCAGTTGTTCAACATGGCGATCACTGTCAATGTTCAGCACAACACAAACAGCGCTCACATCCTGGCAGCTTTTTATTGCATGCTCTACTTCTGCCAGCTCAACTCGATGCCCCCGCACTTTGACCTGATCATCAAGCCTGCCTACAAACTCAATCAGTCCATCATTCGACAATACTCCTTCATCACCAGTAGCAAACATTCTGGCTCCTGGTTGGGTGGAGAAAGGATCAGGTAAAAAACGCAGGCTGGTTAGCCCAGGTTGATATAAATACCCCCGTGCGACAGACTGTCCCCCAATATGGATTTCACCACGCTCACCTGGCCTGACCGGTCTCAACATTTCATCCAATAAGTACATTTCCGCATTGACGATGGGTTTACCTAAGGGAGATTTTATCGCATCAATACTTAATGATGACATAGAGTAACTACTCACCAAAGTCGTTCCTTCAGTCGGACCATATACGTTATTAAATAAAAAGTATTTGTCTGGTTTCTGCTTTCTGGACAAATACTTAAACGCATGAGTGACTGACATTGCATCGCCACCAACAAGCAATTGAGGTACGCTATCCAGAGCCTCTTCGCGATAATCTACCAATACGTGGAATAAGGCAGGTGTCAGTAGCAATATCGTAATACCATGTTCAACAAGGCATTTCGGCAGCTCATCAATGGCTTGATATGAAGGAGAAGCCAATACCAATACCGCTCCATTAGTCAATGCTCCCCATATTTCAAAGGCAGAAGCATCAAAAGCCGCCGGTGCTAATTGCAATATTTTTTCATTAGGTCCGAAATGAACGTACTGCTGCTTCTGGCTAACGAGGTTGGCAACACTATGATGAGTCACTCCCACTCCTTTGGGACGTCCTGTACTTCCCGAAGTATAGATAACATAAGCTAGCTGTTGACTGGTAACTTGTGGCAGGATTTTTGGCACTACAGACTGGATTTCATCGATATAAACAGTGGCAACATTTTCAATGACCGTTGAATCTTTCATCATGGTTCGAGTCAACACCAACCTTGCACGCGAGTCCGTTATCATATAACGAAGTCTCTCAGTCGGATAATCGGGTGGTAGTGCTAAATAAGCAGCACCAACTTTAAGCGCAGCCAACATCGCTATGATCATGTCAGAAGAGCGCTCAATATAGATTCCAACCACATCTTCAGCCCCGATACCCGACTCCATTAGTCGATAGGCAAGTTGGGTAGCACGGTCTTGCACATTTTGGTATGTCATTTCTACATGATGTGCACTAATGGCGATCTTGTGAGGAGCATTCTCAACCATAGCATCAAATTGTTCATGCAACACTATTCGTTCATGCAACACTATTCGTTCATGCAACACTATGCGTTCTTTCATTATTTATTCCTATGAATAATGTGCAGCAGTCAATTTGACTGGCAAGCGATGGTAACCAGATAGAAAAGTCGAATAGATAGGGCTGGGTTCTCCACTCAAAGAGATCTCATCAACAAGCTCCACAAGCGCCTCCAGCAGTGCAGTAATTTCTATTCTGGCAAGAGCGGCACCAAGGCAAAAATGAGCCCCATATGAAAAAGAAATATGCCGATTATCACTCCGATTCAGATCAAGCTGATTAGGTTTAGTAAAGACAGCTTCATCGAAGTTAGCAGACCGATTCCAAACAATGACAACATCACCAGCCCTAATCTGCTGACCGCCTAATTCAACACCTACCGTTGCGGTCCGACCACCATGTAAAGCCGGCGTGGTCCATCGTAACAACTCCTCTACTGCCTTACTAATTTCTGCTTCACCACGTCGCAATTGAGCCCAGCATTCTGGATATTCGGCAAATGCTTTTATGATGCCTATCAATGCCAACCGAGTTGTTTCATCGCCACCCAGTAACACGCTATAGCAATTGAAGACTATTTCTTCTTCTGTTAATGCCAAGGAGTTTTGAGTCATTGCTATCAGGTTACTTACAAGATCATCTTCCAATGGCTCGATTTTGCGAGTCTGAATACATTTATAGAAATACATCAACACTTCATTTCTGGCGAGTCGGGTATCTACTTTATCAACCGACAAAGAGTTCGAAGCCAGTGCTGCACTTGCATTGACAAATAGTTTTGCTCGATCAGATTCTGGAATTTTCAAAATATCACATATAGCCGCTAACGGAATATGTGGAGCTACATCAGTGGCAAAGTCACATTGCCCGGATGCTACCGCATTATGTACAAGCTCATGCATCGCATTTTTGATTCTTTTCTGTACCGACATCAGGTTCTTAGGGCTGAAAGACTTTAACAACTCTTTGCGGATTTGACGGTGTCTGTCTCCATCAGACACTGCAAGCATGCGACCACCCGCTGTGTCTCCATCATGTAACAGTGTAGCCATGACATTTCCACGAACAGAGGTAAAGGTTTGACTATCACGGTAAACCCGCATAGTTAACTCATGGGTGCTGACAACCCAAAATCCTGATTGACCATTGACCGATGGATGCCAAGCGACAGGTGACTCATTACGTAATTGCCGCCAAATGTTATCTATATCAGGACGTAAATGAGTCAGGGGATCAGTGAGATTTATGTTATCCGGCACTTTAGCTACATTTGAAATAAGACTCATATCGCCCCCAATTCATGCGCATTAAGAATTTGAACTTCTTCACTGTCCATAAATCGAACATGAAAACGCAAGCACTGCCCCATACGCTGATAAATATCCAGAAATGCCTTATGGTTATCCACTTTGCCTAACACCATGTTAATTTCATTGGTTTGTGAACCACCCGGCAAAGTAGTTCCTGCCCACACATATGGGCGATATGACGATACACCATCAAGAGAGAGAAGTTCATCTTCCCCATTAATTCGGAGAATTTCACATGGACGTGTTGGCGCAATATGGCAGATATTGAAATAGACGCGCTCAGGATTGAACACAGGGAAATCAATCATTTTTCCCAGCGCTAATCGTGCAGCCATTTCAAGCAGGCTAATATTGAGGCTGATTTTGGCCATCTCGTTGATACCCCCACCCACTCGACCATTTACTTCAATGATCCTGGGTCCCTGCTCAGTCAACTTCAGTTCGGTATGGGTGATCCCCCGATTAACTCCTAACACTTTGATGGCACTTGACGTTAATGCATAGATTTGGTTTTGTTCAATATCACTTAAGACTGATGGCCAGATATGACCATATTCACGAAAAGGGGAACTAAGTGGCATCTTGCCGGTCACATTTATATGCTTAATCTCTCCGTTAACCACCAAGCTTTCAACCGAGACATAATCGCCAAAAGGCAACGATGGCCGCCCCTGGAGGAATTCCTCTAATACCAGTGAACGACCACCATCAAATCCAATCTGTTTATTTGAAAGCAGTTTTTCTACCAGTCTCTTTCCTGTTTGCGGATCTTCAATAAGATAAGTATCGATGCTGCCACCACCATAGGATGGTTTTAACACTGCGGGAAGACAAACCTGTTCAACAGCTTGCTCCCAATCTGACACAGTGTTAATGAGGTAGAATCTTATCGACTCAATTCCAGCCTCTTGTAAAGCCACTCGCTGCTTATTTTTGTCAGTAAGTCGATATACCGTTTCGAGATCGTGAAAAGGCAAATTCAAGTGTTTTGCCAGCGTAGCTGTAAGACGTAAGGCACGCTCACTAAATGTCACAATCCCAGCAGGATTAAGGAAAGCGAGTTCTGATACCGCCCTTTCAATATCAGAACCATCAACTACGTGACAAAATCGTGAGAAGTAGGATATGCGCTCTCTTGTGTGTTCGTTTGAATTGATAACAAGTACAAGTGGTGCAACCCCATTCAATTCAGTGACAATATCTTTGGGAAGGGCTGCGCCTTCATCATAAATCACTATCAGGGGTTGATTATCAAAGGATTGTGGGACATTACGCAGAGAAGCCGGGCGCATATCGGTCCAAACTTCTTCAATCCATTTTTTACATGCTTCTTGCGTCCCACTAAAACCGATCGCTCGCCATCCGGTAGCAACAGGCCATTCAGAATGAACACAGGCATATTGCTCTTCATCATTTATTACAACCAAATATTCATCCATCAAACCTTCAAAACTGGATGAATACTTCATTTGTGTTTGGGTATTTTCATCACTCATTAGTGCAGACTTCCTTATTTTAAGCAAGCTTGATGGATACACAAATAAATGTCGTAAAGCTGATCTCGATAATAGAAGTGATCTCCAGGGAACATGACTAATTGGAAAGAATCATGTGTCAGCGATTGCCACTCTTGTAAATGATATGGGCTCACCCACGGATCACGATCACCGCCGATGGCTAAAATAGGGCAATGTACCTTGCCACTGGCTTGTTTGTGCTCAGCCACCAACAAATAATCAGCACGCAATACAGGCAACATGAAATCAATCACATTCTCATGAAGCAGTTTCTTATCTTCATTTTCTATATTGGTTTTTAGCTCTTCAATCCAGGCTTCCCGGCTCATACAGAGTATCTCTTCTGGCACCATGCCATTCAAATGTGGTGGACGTGCTGCTGATAAGACCAAATATTCAACGGTTCGGTTAGCTTGTTCTAAAAGTAATGCCAATTCATGACATAACAATGCTCCCATACTATGACCAATAAGAAGAAGAGGACCCTGTGTATGCAGCAATACATCTTTTGCCGCTGTAGCCGCTAAATCTCTTATACATAAAGGGAGTGGTTCAATACTTCGAGAACCTCGTCCCGGATACTGAAGCACCAGTACCCGATAACTATCTGCCAGCAGTTGCTGAACCCAGTCGGTCATAGAATAAGCACTGCCGCCGCCAAAAGGCGCAATCACAACAGTCATTGTCGTTTGCTCTTGATCGCAGTAATTCCATAATCCTGGCGTCAGTTGAACACGTTTCATTCCAACGTCTCTCCGGAAACTTTCAATTTGGGATCACTCCAATATGTAGCTATCCAATCCAGGCATTCTTGTTCTGATCCCGAAAAACCCACATTTTGCCACCCTACCGGTAATGTCCGACCTTCTGGCCAAATGGAGTGCTTATCCTCTTTGTTACATACCACCCTGTAATTCATGATGTTTCGCTCCGCCGTTTGATAGTCACCACTTGATCCGCCTGAGCAAGCAGGTCAATATTTTGCGAGGCTACAATCCAGATCCCCGGCCACTTTTTAGGTAGTGCTGACCATATGGCCCGGGCTGTATCAGTATCCAGAGATGAATCGCAATCATCGACGACATAAACTTCGGCTGAATGACATAGCATACGGGCCAATGCCAAACGTTGGCGCTGGCCTCCTGATAACTGTTTGACACTACCGGAACCCAGCACAGTATCAAGCCCTTCAGGAAGATCAGATGAACCCGGTTTCAGATATACTGCCGTTAACGCCCACTCCATAGTTTCATCACTGATAGCGTCGTTACCCAGTGCCAAGTTATCTCGAACAGTACCGCCAATAAAGCCAGCACCCTGACGGGCATAAGTAACTTTAGGGCTTTGCCACCAATCAACGTCTCCACAAACTTCTTTGTTATTCCAAAGCACACTTCCTGATAAGTGTCGTTCCAGCGCTAGCAGACCGCGAAGCATACGACTTTTACCGGAGCCCACTTCTCCATTAACGACAATGAGTTGATTGGGTGTAGCTGTAAACGAAATAGGTTGCGTATCGCTATTGCAACAAAGGCCCCTCACCGTCAGTGATTTCAGTATGTCATCAGCAATAGGGGCTTCTCTGACAGGCTGCTCTGTCTGTAACAGTGGCTGAATTCGCTCGTAGCAGACATCGGCATTTTTATAGTTAGCCAATGCGCGACCAAAAAAGAAGATCTGCTCACTGACCCAACCGATATAAGTCAAAAACAGAGCCAATTTACCAATAGTGAAATCACCACTGACAATTCGGGTACTGACAATAATCAAGACAATAGAGGTACCTAGCATCACGATGTTACGAAATAGCCCCGACAGCAGATCAGTGAACATTTGATGCCTTGCCTGCACCGCCCGACGACGTTCAAAACTTGCCGAAAGTCGCTCAATATGCAGATCCAACTTTCCACCAAGGCGAAGGTCACGGATTCCTGCCAATATGTCGGTGATACGACCCGCAATTTGGCCTTGATATTGACGTTTCTCTTCCTGTAATGCTCCGACCTTATGTTTGAGCGCTATACCCAGCCACAAACCACCAACCATCGGTAAAAGCGCCAATGTCGTCACAATGTCAGTACTCAGCAACACGACAAGTGCTATCAACAATAGTACCGCCCGGTAGAAGAAATCCGCAGTCCAGCCGAGAAAAGAGGCTACTTCATCACTGTCATTACGAATACGGTTGAGCATATCCCCTTGAGAAAGATGCAGATCCGCGCCAGAGTGACTGCAATTTATTCCCTCCAGAATGCGTTGTTTAAGATATGCGCTGACCTTAAAAATAAGGGTAAAATCAATCTGTAAGCCAAAAATCAGTATCACTGAGCGTAATACCATCGAGCCTACCGCCAATACCAATAGCCACCAAACCGCTGAACCTGCGGGATCGACAACAGCACTATCAAGAAGCCGGCTGATGGCAAAACCAACGACCAAAGGTAAGCCGTGGATCAGCGTCCATATAACCATGCTGATGAAGTAAAGAAAGGAAAATCTGCGCACTAAACTCAGTAAAGAAGGCAACATTTTTGATGGGAAAAAGTGGGTTAACCCCGTCATGATATAAGTTCCCTATGTTTTGTTAACGTTTTGATCCCTGCGCCATGAAGGACTTCCTCGACACGGCCTTCATTCATGATAATGATTTGGTCAGCAGTGGATAATGTATGCAGGCGATGGGCAACGATGATCACAGTACGATTAGCGCTAATTTTTTCCAGTAATCTCATCCAACTCTGCTCAGTGCGAGGATCTAATAGCGAGGTGCCTTCATCGATAATGATTAATTGTGCGTCTTGAAGCATGGTTCTTACCCCGGCAATCATTTGGACTTCTCCTTCCGACAATGAACGTCCCCCGATACCCACCAAAGTATCCAGCCCCTCTGGTAATGTCTTCGCCCATTTATGGATCTCTAACTCTTCGAGCGCGCACCAAATTGCATCATCTGAAATGCTGTTATCGAACAGAGTTAAATTTTCGCGTAGTGTTGCTGAAAAGAGATACGCTTTTTGGCTTAACACTGCCACACGATTGGCAAATTCATCAGGATGAATGGAAGTGACCTCAACACCAGCAAGAGTAACCCGTCCGCTATCAGGCTGAGCCAACCCACACATGAGATTGAGTAATGTGCTTTTACCTGCCCCCGTGCGCCCAACAATGCCTACTTTGCTTCCAGCGTCCACACTGAAGCTCACGTTATGTAAGACTTGCTTACCCTGACTTTCATAGCGAAAGTCAACCTGATCAAATTGAACTGACAGGGGGCCTTCAGGTAGCTGATTCTCTACACTGTTGTGATTGACTTTCTCCTCATCTCGCAACATCTTGACTACCAGTGATAAGGTCGCCATCAATTGTTGTACCTGATCTACCTCCGAAGACATCTCTTCCATTGGCTCTCTGAGTCGGTCAACATAAAGATAAATCATGGTTAACGTACCAATACTGATACTGTTATGACCGAGTAATTGCAGCCCAAATCCAAAACCCAGGCCAAAACTCAAGGCAAAAAATAGCTGGGTAATCGGCCAAAATATGCGTCCGCTGACATAGGCTTTACGTTCCATTTTTAATAAGCCAGAAAGCATCTTCTGTAGTTGCAAAGCAGGCCAACGGCGTCTTCCCAATGAATGCAAATCATCTTTCGCAGCAAGAGCATCGCCGATAAAACCAAATATGTGGGCTTTCTCTTCACGGGCTTTTTTCCATCGCACTACTGCAAGGTTAGTAAGTTTCACCAGAACATAAGCCACAACGAGAACTAACACGGTAATTGCGATACCTACTTCTGGGATAATAGAAAACAAAATCACCAAAGTGCCTAATGCTAATGCGATATTGCCTATAATTCGGAATCCGGATTCCGCAATAGTTTTTCCAATAATGTCCGCATTCCCCTCAATCTTTTCAAGGAGCTTACCCTGAGCTTCACTTTCAATTTGCAGGATAGACCGATTGTGCACAACATGATGAAATAGCTGACGCCTAAGCGCATCGGCAATACCCCAACCTGCACTGGTACTGCAATAACTGGTAACCAGACCAGCGATAACACCGGCAAAAGAGATGATTGCGTATCCTAAAGCCAAGAGGACAAGTTCATAAACAAAAGTACCTGCGGTCGCTTTATCAATGTAATGACGGATCACAAATGGCCCCGCTAAATCACAAACCAGTGTGACAACTAATGCCAGAAAGGTGCCAATAATGGCTTTTTTCATTGTCCGGGCGCTCTGCCAAAGCAACTTAAAACCTGTTAATGGGTTAGGAGAATTCATACCTTGCATATTCGTTTGTATTTTCATATTAATTTTTATGAGTTATCCGTTCATTAAATTCAGATAGGACCGTTTTTATTTGCTCTTTTGGCATGACATCACCTGCAAATTGAGCACGAATTTCCATCTGCCCATCATTCACACTGATGTTAAAGCAAAGCAAATAATCCATCGGTGTTACCTGAGGCTTCCAGTAACCCGTTCCCTCTGTGGTGATATCAATAAAGATCGGATTAACTTTCTCCTCATCAGGTGTATTCAGAAATAAAAGCTCTCCTTCAAAATCCAGTCTTAATTGTGGTCGAGGAATTGCCTTTAATTTTTCGGTGATTTTAGGATTAACAGAAAGATAGCGAAGTGCTTCAAAGCCAAACCCTCGAACAGGTACCTCACGTAACAACCGCGCCACATCAGTTGCATGTTCATCAAAACTGCGTCCCATCGAAAAGGGCAACAGGAACGGAAAACCACATGTAAACCAGCCGATAGTGCGTCCTAAATCAACTTCGTCGAATAGGTCTTCTCGACCATGTCCTCCCAACTCAACAAGGATATTGTTGGCACTGGAAAGAAAATGGCTTTCTAAAGACCGCGCAAGCAGAGTCAGTAATCGGGCAAGTACGGGAAGTTGACTGTGCTCAGATGGTTTTAAAAACTGCTGAGTCTGTACTTCATCAAATACTGTTGTTTGCTCAACCCTATTCGCCTCAATGCCAATAGCATCCGTACTTACTAACTGCTGTGCCTGTTCATAAGGTTGTGAAAGCCAATAATGAACACCAAACAACGCTGGATCATCCTGCACCAATCGGTGTAAACGCCTGGCCCAAGCGAGATACGAAGTTGTCGGAATATCTAATTCATGGGCTTCAGCTCCGCCAAGCAACGCCGCTAAATCCTCTGTAAGTAAATCCCAGGAATAAGGATCGACTACCAAGTGGTGAACTATAATCAACAACTTGTCCGGCAAATTATGAGCAGTTCGATAAAGTTGTATGCGGCAGATTGGCCCATTCAGCAGATCTAACGACTTATGACCTATATTCGCTAACTCAGTAATTTTCTGCGATAAGCTATTTAGGGCTATCTGCTGCAATTCAAATTGTTCAATTGCGATACGGGCTTGCGGGTTAATTCCTTGCCACCTCCCCAATGTAGTAACCATAAAGCTGGCTCCCAAAATAGGGAATCGGGCCAATAGCGCTGCTGCTGCCTGTTCAACAGTCTCCAATGACAAAGTGCGACTCAGTGTAAACAACACACCATGATTACAATGATTTTCATTTGGATTATCACGCTCAAAAAAGGCATGCTGAGCTGGTGTCAAAGGGGCCAGATCACTTAATTCATTCGGTGCATATCTGACTTTGGTTAGTGCACTCTTCCACTTGGCTAACAACACATTAATTGCAGCTTCATTATGACGGGAGGGGATGTACTCAAGGGTAATAATCAGTTTCCCATCAACGATGGCCGCATTGATTTCCCATTCCAGTGGACGGTGCCCCGTTGCTGCCCGCCGCATTCCAATATCTTCTTCTACACTGAAAAAGCCATCATTCTGCTGCTTCGTATTGAAGCGCCCTAAGTAGTTGAATCCAATATTTGGATTCTGCTCCATAACATAAGTTTGTTGTAAATGGGTCTTGATATAGGGACTAGCTTCAACCATTGCAGTCGCAACTTCGACTACCGTAACCATAGCATTGACCGGTAGCACAAAGGGGCCTATTGTTGTAAACCACCCCACAGTTCGCATTACGTCAATAGACTTGTTTTCCTCTTGCCTGCCATAACCTTCCAACTCAATCAAGAGTTGACCGTTACCCTGTTCAACAGCAATGGTATTTGCAAGTCCCGTCAAAAGAACCGCAGGTATTCCTCCGTTAGGCACTAATGCCGAAATTTCCTGAATATATTGTGTTTCTGACTCAGATAACTTGACCTCAGCAACCGAACGTTTGCCATAAAGGTTACTTACATGACTATTCACCTGTACCACATCAATTGGTGCAGTTAACTGGATCGGAGGAAGTATTTGGGGAGATATTGCTGCTTGTTGCTGAGACCAATAGAGATATTGCGTGCTTTTCCTCGGAAACCTCGGCATTTCTTTTTGAATAATAGCCTGATACGCAGTTTCAAGATCTTCCAGCAAGATTTGCCAGGAAACTTGATCCACAATTAAGTGATGTAATGTCAGCAAAACTCGAAAATCATCCAACATTACAATTCGTAGTAACGGTCCTTCCTCGACTGATAATGATGCATGAGCCTCATTGGCGATGGTTTCTTCCGAACAATCTGATTCAGCGAACCAAAGTAAGTTGTCATAAGGCGAGCGCAAGGCTTGATAATGCTTTCCCTTCTCTTTGGGAAAACAAACTCGCAATTGTTCATGGTGCTCAACTAATGACTGTATCGCCAAGGATAATGCTTCTGCATTTAACGGCTCCGTTGTACTGATCACATGTGACTGATTCCAATGGTGCTGTTCAGAAAATCGCTGCTCGAAAAACCATTGTTGGATTGATGTCAATGGTGCTTTTTCTATACGCGGAGTTGAATTTGCTGCCATTTCACCTTTGGTACTCGCCAGTTTTGCAAGTGAAGCGATAGTTGGATGTTCAAGCACATGACGAGGACGCAAATTGATCCCCAAAGAGCCCGCCTCATGTATCAGACGGATACCAATAATGGAATCCCCACCCAAAGCGAAAAAATCATCCGTGATGCCCACTTTGGCTAGCTTGAGGTATTTACACCATAAATCACAAAGCTGTTGTTCCAACTTGCTGCGTGGTGCAACATAAGAAGCAGATTCAGGTTGTTGTTTTGCCAGTGCCTTTAATTGCTTACGATCGACTTTACCATTAGCATTACATAACAGTGCATCAAGAAAATAAAACTTGCTCGGCACCATATAATCCGGCAATTGCTCAGCCAAAAATTTACTCAATGATCTGGCATCCACAACGGTATCACTCGTCTGCGTCACGAAAGCACTTAATTGCTCAAAGCCACTCATATCAACAAGTTCAACCGCACACATCGCTACATCCGGATGGTTTGCCAGCACCGCTTCAATTTCTCCAAGTTCGACGCGGCGACCACGAATCTTCACCTGGTTGTCGGCCCGGCCAAGGCACTCCAATATGCCATCCTCTCGCCAACGACCACGATCACCCGTCCGATACATACGGGCACCCGGGACAGGCAGAAATGGGTCCGGCAAAAAAGCCGCCGCCGTGAAGCGATTACTGCCGATGTATCCTCGCCCGACATTCGGCCCACCAACGAAAATTTCACCACCGACCATTGGAGGAACAAGTTGAAAATCTTTATCTAATACATAAATTGTCACGTTTGGCAAAGGCGTACCCACTGGACAATATAGCCCATCAGATTGCTCTTCGACCTTTCCTTGAGTCACATCATCGGTACACTCAGCGGGACCATAAGCATTTAGCAGTGTCACCATTGGCATACACTGATGCCAGCGACGTGCTAGATCCGTACTTAACACTTCTCCAGTTGAGATCATCCCACGTAACTGCCGCTGAACCCGCATCTTCAATGAAATCGATTGTTCAAGGATATCCAGGATAACTGCAATGAGCGAAGGAACTAGTTCAATATATTCAAATTTCTGCTCAATAATGTATTGAATTAACTCTTGAGGATCTTTTACAACATCATCAGAGACAATGGAAACCGTCGCACCTACGGTCAATCCAGTAAACATTTGCCAAACTGAGATATCAAACGAAATGGGTGCTGTTTGCGGCAATGTCACCCCTAGTTTCAATTCACAGTTTTGGACCTGAAATACCAGTAAATTAAGGAAAGAACGATGTTCAATTCCTACACCTTTAGGAAGACCTGTCGAGCCTGAAGTAAAGATTACATAAGCTAATTCGCTTGGTGATGGCTCAGTTACCTGCTGATTAAGTAACTTTATCTCATCACCATCCACTAAAACCGGGCTTTGAAAACTAAGTTCACTGAATGAGAACCAAACTATCTGCGGCATATCCACAACATGATCTGCAATCAATGCCTTCGCATGTTTTAGCATGTGCTGTTGCCGGGCTTTCGGTAAAGTTGGATCAATAGGTAAGTAAGCACCACCCGAGAAGAAAATACCGGTAGCAACAGCAATAAATCGAGCGCTGCGTGGTGCTGAAAGCGCCACAATATCATCGGCACTAATGCCAGCATTTTTTAACTTCAATGCTACCGATAACGCCAACTGAAATAGTTCCCGATAGGTAAGCGATTCTGTTTTATCACGGAGAGCTATCGCATGGGGGTTACTTTCCGCTTGCTCCAACACTAGCCGATAAAATGATTTTCCTGAGCTATAATCAGGTTGGGAATTGAATCTGGCTAGCAATTTTGTTTGCATCGCGTCATCGACGATAGCCATATTATTTAGACAGATGTCGAGATCGAAAAGCCCCTTGTTTAACAGTGTCGCGATACCTGCCGCTAAGTGATGAAGCGTCTGAGTCGCAGCAACAATTCCACTCACACTCACTACACCATCAATAAGCTCGATAGCTATCCCAGTTTCCGTCTGAGCGCAATTAACGACAATAGGCATGAAATGCTCCAAAAACGGCATCAACAGCGCCTTGTCTATCGATCCATGATTAATAGCCTCAACAGCGGCCATGCGAACATGGCTTAACCATTCACGAAAAGTCACGGCAGGAGGTACCGTCAATAAGACAGGCAAACGCTTGCCTTGTTCGGTGTTAATATGCAACACAACAGAGGATACGCCCCCAATACGGCGCAACACGATACTAGTCACTGCCGCCAAAATTGCCCATGTCAGCAATTCAGAGTTGCCCGCTACTTGTTTTAGCCGGTCAGTAACGGTGGGGAAAAGCGGACATTGCGCACTTACCAGAGATCCCTCATGGTGAGGAAAAATATCTGCGGTTGTGGCAGCGGCCTTAGTTAAATCACCAACCCGCATCAGCCAGTATTCACGATCAATCAGCTTCATAGTTGTCATTTTTTTATCCACATCTAGAACTGAAAATCTGGAATATCGCTAAGAACATCGTCTTGACCATCAAACAAGGCGAAAAGAGTGGTTTCTTCGCCTAATGTCATCAGCCGTGTCAGTGCCTCTATATAAATATTCAACCAGCGAGAAACCGTGTCTTGTGAGAAAAGGGCAGCGGAATATTCCAATCGCGCTTGAAGCTCATCACCATATTCAATACAGGTAAGATTGAGCGGATATTTTGCGCCATTAGGATCGACATCCAGCAATTCGACAACGGCTCCATTTCCCCCTAATACCCTAATAGGATCAACATCATTCTGAAAATCAAACATGGTGAGATGATAGGAGGTATTTGCCATCAGTTTCTGGATTCGATCAGAAGGAAATGCACTATGTGAAATCGCGCTGAGTGATGCCTGCCTAACCGCATTCAGCACTACGTGAAATGGCTGGTGTGGATCAAGCCGTGCACGCACAATCACGGTATTAACATAACAACCAATGGTGTTTTCATCTTTCAGTTGCCGGTTAGCCACCGGCATAGCAACACAAATATCATGCTGCGCACTTATCTGCCATTGTAATGCCACCCAAGTTGTCAACATTATCATTTGTACCGTTACGCGAGAATTCATCGCCATCTGCCTCAACCTCTCGGTAACATCCTTCGATATCATCACAGGTAAATTAGCACCCTGGAGGTTAGATGCTGTCCCGCCCTCACCATCACAAGGCAGCAGCAGAATTGGGATGTTTGCCAAATATCCATACCAGAAAGCCTCCAGTTTTCGACCCTGTTCACTTTCAAGTAAGGTATATTGCTCCATCGCGTAATTTAAATAGTCGTTCACAGGCGGAGATATCTTGCCACCACTAAGAGCTGCCAATACCAATCGCCATGACCAGCCATCAAAAAACAGGTGATGAAAATTCAGCAATAGTGTTTGACGTACTCCATCGCTAAAATTCACTTGCAACAGTTCGAATCGTGTGGGAGGAATACCATAAGGTGAGAGCGGCGTTTCAACCATCTGCTGTAGACGCTGAGTCAGAACGGGTATGCCCGTTGCAATAGTGTATTTTGTTAAATCGACTTCACTATGAACCAGTTTGACCTGCATCGGAGGATGGATTACCGGGTTAACGCCTTGTTCGTTGTATTCCAGACTACAACGCAGCATCAACTGTTGTAAGACAAGTTCAGTTAGCGTTTTTTCCAGCCAGGCAACATCCGCCTCCGCATTGATAAGCAGAGCAGCGGGAACATTATAAGCGCCAGACTCACCAGCAATTTCCGTTGCCGCCCAAATTGCTAATTGCTGACCAGAAAGTACATGTTTATTATTCCTTGTTTCTATCTCCGGTGTTGTAGATACGGAGGATAATTGAACACTGTCTTTCACCAATTGATAAAACTCATTCAGATCCAGGCAATCCAACAAATCTATCAATTTCAGATCCGTACCTAATACCTCGTTCAGCCGAACCACAAGTTGCTCACCATTAAGTGAATTACCTCCAGCCGCAAAAAAATCATCATCAAGTGTTAATTTCGGCTCTTTCAGCACTTCTCTGACCTGAGTCAACAATATCTCTTCAACATTTTCTCCTGAATTTGATATCGAAGTGCGCGGTACAACATCAGAAACCATAGCAGGGTTCTCAATAGTCTCTGGCCAGCAATAGGTGGCAACAAAAGGAGCAAATGGCAGTTCAAGACGACGATTTATCTTGCGTTCACACCCTTGCTGCCAATCTAGATTGGCGCCATTGACAAACCAATCTCCAAGCAATGTCAACAGAGATCTTTCACTATCGTATGACTGATAACCCAACGTGTTAATGGCTGTTGCAAGCTCACCACAACGACTGAATCTCACCAAGCATAGTTCAGCCTGTTCTTGCAACAAGGTTTGCAAACGCTGGTGATCAAATGTTGAATCAGTGACCGGTTCATCAGCAAGACGCAATGCATCAACAAATTCAAGACCACCATCGACGACCTGTGCGGCCAATTTCCCCACACCGTAGGCCAGTAATAAGTCAATTGTCACCCCAAACGCTGTCAATACCGCGTGATGTCCCAACAACCAAATAATCCAGCGCTGCCGAAGCGTCCAAGTTTTCCCTGAACATAAGTTCTCTGCTTGTTTTATTACACGATGAAAAGCTGGAAATGTTTCTCCTCGTTTCATCAATAGTTGAATATCTATTGGAAAGCATTCATCAAAAATAAGACCAACAGATAACGAAGATGATGGTGAAGATGAAGATAGCGAGATTGAACCGTGGTTCGTGAGTTGCTGCACTAAATGCGAAACAGATGAAGCCACACAGCTCCAACGATATGGGAAATGCTCCCGTCCCAACATTAATATATCGGCAATCTCGTCAATTGATGCTTCGGTTGAAGATAACGCATTAGTTATAGCACTTAGGTAAGTGCTGAGATCTTGTGTCGTCTGTGCCGATATCAGCACCAATCTCTCATTTATCTCGTATTTTTTGTGCCTTAAAGTTGAGGGGGCCTCTTCAACGACTAAATGCACATTAGTACCACTTAGCCCAAACCCACTGATTCCCGCGCAGTAAGGACGCTGACCTTGACGTGGCCACGGCTCACAAGAAGAAGAGACACGTATCGGCAGCTCTTCTGTAGATCTACACAATGGATTCAACTGTTGGAAGTGAGCCGTAGGGAAAATCTGACCAGTGCGGAATTGAGCTATAATACGAACAAGCCCCGCCAACCCAGCCATACCACTTAAATGTCCAAAATTACTTTTTACAGAAGAGATGACACAAGACTCCTGTTGCACGTCATAAGCGGCAAATGTATCGACTAAACCTTGTACTTCTATCGGATCACCAATTTTAGTGCCCGTACCATGAGCTTCTATGTAACCAATATCAGTAGCTGTGACCCCTGCTTGATGCCATGCTGCCGTAATCACCTCGGTTTGTGCGATGCTGCTAGGTGCAGTGATACCATTGCTACGGCCACCGTCATGATTAATCGCACTCCCTCGTATGACAGCATGGATAACATCATGATCTTGATGTGCACGACTCAACCGTTTAAGCAGAACAAAACCGCCTCCTTCCCCAAATCCAGCACCATCAGCCATTGCATCGAAAGGACGGCATCGATCTGTCATTGACTCAACCCCTAACCCACTTGAGCTCTTACTACTCTGAGGCAAGGTACCTAAAACAAGTTCACAGCCTCCTACCAGAGCAAAATCAGCCTCCCCTGTCAGAATCTTGTTCCGTGCTTCGTGAAGTGCGACCAAAAATGATGAACATCCCGTATCTATGGCATAAACTGGGCCACGCAGATCAAGCAGATACGCAATGCGACCCGCCGAAAAAGCATGCAAGCTGCCGATGAAAGCGAACGGATTGGCTTTTCCCTGTACCGATAACGACTGAAAAAGATCTGGATGCGGCCCGCCGTGCGCAGCAACAAGTACTGCTGTACGCGCATCAGATAACTCTTTCAGAGTGTATCCCGCATTGACAATCGCTTCTGTAGCCAGTTGAAGCCCTATACGTTGTCTGGGATCGATATATTCGGCTTCACTTAGTGCAATACCAAAATAACGGTGATCGAACCCGGTAATTTCATCAAGCCATCCCCCCTCTTTCTCATTGCCTGTAAGAATTTGCCCCGTATTAGCCACCCGACTTTCAGGTATTGGGCGAATGCAGTCCCGACCGTCAGCCAAAATATCAATCAATTCACGCCAATTTGAGCATTGTGGTAACCGAAAAGAGACGCCAATTATGGCGACCGCATCATCTGAATATAGTGTCGTCACAACTGTACCACCTTAGTTTTATTGGGAGCTGTACTCTCGCCACCGAGCACTTTGGCTAAGGACTCAATGGATGGATATTTAAATAGTTGGGCAACAGTGAGATTTGGAAAATGACGACGTAATCGCCCAAAAACCACTAACGACTTGAATGAGTCACCTCCCGACTCCAGGAATTTAGCCTGCATATCAATATCATCACGCTTAAGCACTTCACGCCAAATATCTAAGATAAGCTTTTCTATGTCATTACAAGGAACGGTAACATCAGAAGAAATCGATTCAACAGTATTAACAGAAGCCTGCAAACGCGCTATATCAAGCTTTCCATTAGCATTAACAAGGATTTCATCAATGTTGTAGATTCTGGATGGAATATGACTGGCCGGTAATCGGGTAGCTAAGTTTGAAAGTAGTTCATTCTCTCTCGCAGTACCCACAACATAAGCAACCAGTTCATCAATCTGGTGAAACTCAGATTTTACACTGGTAACAACAACCTGCTTAATCCCAGGTTCAGCAAGCAAGGCATTCTCAATCTCTTTAGGCTGGATTCGATATCCACGGATTTTGAGCTGGCGATCCACGCGCCCGATAAATAAATAGTTGCCTTGCTCGTTTTGTTTAACCAAATCACCACTGGCATAAAACCTACGTCCAAAGATATCAACAAAGTGAGTTTCTGTCAGATCTTGATCCCCATGATAGCCTCTGGCCAGCGCACGCCCTCCTATATATAATTGCCCCACTTCCCCGGGGGAAACTGGTCGCCTGGCGTCGTCCAATACAGCTATTTCAACACCATTTAAGGGCTTACCGATTGGAATTGAGTCATTGCCTAGGCGTGTTCCATTTAGCTGATGCATTAATACACCAATAGTCGTTTCCGAAGGGCCATAGTGATTAAATATTCTCAGATTGGGGTTTGCTGCAAATAAAGTTTTAGCAAGTGCCGAAGTTAGTTCTTCCCCACCAATAATAAGTACTTTTTCAGGTAATAATTCCGAAAGGTTACCTTCTCTGGATAACATCTCTAATTGCGAAGGCGTGCATTTCAACATTTCAATTGAAAATTTACTGATATGCTTAGCAAGCGCGATTGAGTCCAGCATCATTTCTCGATTGATAAGCTCAAGGGTACGACCTGTTAGCAGAGCGACGAAAATAGACGTATTACCAAGATCCGAAGCAAAAGTTGTTGTACTCGCCAAACTGGAGGGTATTGGTGATACGCGCTCAACAAATGCCGAGACGTAATTCATGATACTGCTGTGTTCAATTGCGACAAGTTTGGGAATTCCTGTTGAGCCGGAAGTTGATACCAAATAAGCCAAATCACCGGCTTTGCGACCTGATACCGGAATGTATTCCTGTAGCTCTAATATTTGTCTATCAAGATTAATGTAAGAGTGGTGTTCAATACGTCGGCAGTTCAAATCATCAGTTAATACTTTAACCCCGCCTGAACGCTCTATTAATTCATTAATTCTACTATCGGGTTCGCTGACCTCTAACTGAATATATGCAGCGCCAACTGCCCAGATAGCCAATGCAGCTACAAGACTTGTAGCAGATCTTTCCATAAAAATAGCCACAACATCACCATTTACCACTCCTTGTGAAATGAGTAATTGAGCAATGGCACCAGCCTTCCCTGCCAATTCTTTATAAGTAAGCGCAATGTTGTCATGGCGTACAGCATATAATGAATCTGAAGTGGCTACTGAATTAGCAAAAAGATCTGCACAAGTTCTTGATTCTGTCAAAGTGTTCCATGTTTGCATCTCATGTCCTCATTTAGCAGGGAAAAATTGCAATGCATTGGTGAAGCCATGATCACATAAACTTTACGTGCTCCACTAAACGGTTCCCTACCGTGGGCAACTGCAAGGTTGTCAACAACCGCCACATCACCGTTCTTCCAATCTGGGTACACTGTCTCCGCATCAATAGCGGCTCGAATCTCAATTAATGTGGATTCGTTGATCAGAGTACCGTCGCCATATTTCGCCATTCGTGGAAATATCCCCACACCGAGTGCAGCTTCCAAAGCAAGCTGAACTTCTTCAGGCAAACTGGAGGGATGGAACAGATTCGCTTGATTAAACCAGCTTTCTTCCCCAGTGTAAGGATGAGTCATAACACCTTGTACAACCTGTCGTGTGATTAACTGCTCTTCATCTAGCCACTCAAAGTCAACACTTTCAGATCTGAGTTTTTCTTCAACTATTCTCCGTTCCTCAGTTTGAAATACTTGCTGCCAAGTTAAGTCAAACCCAGTGTTATAACGTCGTTCATATAAAACACCTTTACTTTTAAATTCTTCACGGGTTTTATTCGAGAGGCGTTGGAGCACTTTTCGATAATCTGCCAATGTTGTCTGACCACCAGAATCAGCAGCTTTTTGTGACCACAACCATAAATATTTTGGCCAAGTACGTCGGTAAGACATTTCATTATGCAAAGGTATTCGCTGATCAGCAGGGTACTCTGTAGAAGTGAACACCCGATCATTGACTTTAGTACGTGGTGTTGATGGTTCTTCATAATCCAATATTTCAGGAGTTGCACTTAATACTGCCTCTCTGAATGCAATAACATCTTCAATGTTGAATCCACGAAAAAGTAAGGCACCATGATTATTAAGCTTTTTTTTACATTCGTTCCAGTTATTACTAAGCCAGGAACACAGTGTGATCCCACTATTTGGAGAGTAAATCGTATAAGGTAGCATATCATATTAACCCTATTTAAAATGGATTAGCTAAACTGCCTACGTCATTCACTTTCCAAAATTATTGATTAAGTAAATTACCAAAACTAAAAAGAGCAGCAGGAATTCGAAATATCTGGCACTATTTCAATACCCTTAAAATATATTTAAAACGTATATCCAAGTAACTTGGACATGTAGGTTTTAGAATTTGTAAACAGTTAGTAATCCTAAACGCTAGTGAACACTAACACTCTGATAAAATTATATTTAATAAATTGATCTATTGCTGCTATGAACATCTTATTACATAAATCAGAAAGACTCAATACTCCCACGGAATTGAGATGAATAAAATTGCCGTTTGTCTCAGATACTTTATCCTGAAATTTTTTTATAAGAGTAAGTATTATTCAGTTAAATAGTTAATAAGCTGTATGGTTTGATAGGTTTAAAAACTATTACTGACATTATTTATCAGGCTTATTTTTCATATTTTAGGTAATCTTTGATATGTCTAACGATGGTCGTTTTATGAATTAGTAATACTTGAAGACCATGAATGTATTCCAGTTAATATTAAAGTATTTTCTCGCTGTTATTTTACAAAGAAAACTCTGAAAAAATAGTAAAACTATTAATTTAGCAAGATTTAAATCCCAAAAAAGGAAGGATTATCTGAAAGAACATAAAAGGCTATCTTTATATCATCAGACTATTTACTCACTGATTTATGAAGATAAAACTATGATGATTAAATTTAAAAAAACAGACATTTCTCCTTGGAAAAAGGACAAATAAAAAGGTGAATAGTTTTAATACTGAGTTTTTTTCCTAAAGCATAGAAGCTTTTGTTTACCCGTTTTAGTTAATAGTTTCGTTTATTGAGGATGGTTGGGATAACAGAATTTAAAGTATCTTTGTTTTTATCATTTTCACACTTATATTCATTCCCGTTTTTTCAGGTTAAATCAGATTTGGGTGTGGGGCTTTGTTCTATTACTCAGTTTTAAGCATTATGGAAACCTGAATATTTAAAAAGCTTAAGTCTATGGCGCCATTTTATCAGGGATTATTTTAGTAGGAATATAATGGCTGATGCGTTGCGCTTATCTAACTTTTTGCTATTATGTAACCGATATGGCTTTTTTTTACACAACGATGTTATACTCAAATCGGAAACTCCGTCCGTTAAATACCGATGTGGCGACTTTTGATTTTAAGAACATTAAAGGAAATTTCACGATGACATATAAAAGACACAGCCCCTCTTGGGAAGGCTATATGGGGGATTTTCTAAGAGGTAACGCTGGGATTAATCATTTGAAACCTCAGCATCAGTTCTTTGATGCTATTGGTCTTGAGAAACAGTTAAACGAGAATACAACGTATATCGCGTTGCTATCCTTAGAGGAAGCGAAAGATGTTTTAGAGGAGATTGATTCGCCAAAACCAAAAAGCCCATTTATAAAGGAAGTGTTTTCGATTACCGATCCTATATCACCCTATGCAGGTAATATACGTGATGCTTTTGACTTTATAAATGTAGTTGGAGAATTTAAAAAATTAGGGATTAAAGCCACAGAGTATATTGGTAAAAATGGGCAAAGATATATTAAAATCTCAGGTCATGCGGGGCTTAGAAAAATCATCAACGCTTCAAGATACAGTGCTTCTAACATGAAGATGATCTCTATGGGGATAGGGCAACAGGGAATAAATAGTGGCATAGTTAAAGGAATTAAATTCAATATCTTATTCTCCTCAGCTTATCGGGCTGTTGAATACATCTTTAAGGATGAATACACACTGGCTGATTTCTTAGGCAATCTTTCAGTAGATCTGGCTAAGGCGGCAGTGGCAGCTTTTGCTTCTTGGGTTATTGGGACTTTTGCAGCAACTACATTTGCTACTGGTGCTAGCGTAATTGTTGTGGCTGGTATTGTGCTTTTAGTAGGTATTGCAACGACATCTATACTTGATTCTATAGATAAAAATTTCAAAATTAGTGAAACTATAATTAATTTAATCAAAAAAGAAATAGAAAGAAAACCAAGAACGCCAGAAGCTAATTTCAATCAATTTCTTCATAACTGGGGGAATTATGGTAAATAAAAAAAAGATTTTGCATATTATAGGAGCTTTTTCTTTTATTATTCTAACGTTATTTACTTTTTTTTCTAGCGGAGAAAATTTAATTTCCTTAGTTAAAATGGAAGATAAAATAATATTCTCAGGCCCTGTTTTTATGCTATTTTTTGCTTTTCCTTTCCTTTCATATTTTATAGTTTCTGTTATTTTCCTTAATATAAAAAATCGCTGGCCAAAACATCACGATAGTTTTATTAAATGTTTTGGGGTGATAGCCTTTGTTTCATTCTTTTTAAGTTTCCCCCTATCTTTTTATGTGGATTATAAATTAAAAAGTGAGAATTATTTAATATGTGAAAAAATATCCTGGAGGTCGCCTAATACCTATGTGAAAAACATTAAGCTATGTGATTAATACTATTGTATTTAATTTCTTCGTAACTGGGGTAACTTTGGTATATAGTTTTCGCAAGGATTTATTAAACTAAATTCCTCTCTGGAAGAAATATCGAATATAATATAATGAGCCAAATGTTTATAATATTTGGCCCAGATTATTGAAGTTTTTAGGTAAATTTTTATAAATTATTACCTTCATATAAAGCGATATATTTCCCACAATAATCTAAATATTTATAACCTTTAAGATACCATCTAATTCCACCCCAATCATATACATTAGCAAAAGTACCATGATCTTTAGCAATATATTGAGTATATAGGCCATTGTTATGAGATACACCCGAACTATAACAATTGTTCCACGGAATATATACGCTTGCCGATGCAACCCCTATTCCTCCCGTTAATGTAATACCTGCTACTAATGCTCCAACTGCTAATAATTTCTTAAACATAAAAATCTCTCCTTTAATAGTTTTATAACTTGCATACTTTATAAATTTCACCTTAAGTGTATCGCTTTTATAAAGTTTGTCAAAATTATGAGATTATAAAAATATTTATTTTAATCTTGGTAATATTGGATTTTTATTTTATTAAATGGAAAATTATTTACTGAGAAATATAAGATCATATGTAATAATGCATACTAAATCATTATTACATTATATTAAAATTCATTTATATTTTTCATTTTAGATTGAAAATTTAATTTCTTATTTACAGAAAACTCTTCGCGCAATGTGAAGAGCTCACTATCGATTAAACAGCTTTAAAAAGGTACAACTAAATAACCTGAATTTCATATTTATATGAATTCAGGTTGTGCACTTTATCTCAAACTATGCGAATTCTCCCTAAAAGCTCGCTGTGCTCTCAATTAGCATTCAGGAAGCAGAATTCCGCAGATTTGTTAAATTCAGATAATCCGATGTTTCTCTAATTGAACCTGCCGCGCAGCCTCACGAGCCATACGCTTCTTACGAGCATCACAAGGTTCCGGGCAATCACATGCTTTCTCTACACCAATACTGCTTAAACCGCCGCAGCTCCCTTGTATGCTCTTACGTTTAATCATATAGCCTAACGACATTCCCGCAAAAGCCAGCAGGAAAAAGACGAAAGCTGCAATAAATATTTTCAGCACTTCTTTCCCCTTCTCATTGATTTTTCTGTAGGTATGGCTCAAAGGCTTTACTGTAACGCTCTTCAAAACCATTTTTCGTTTTTATGATCATAAAAACCGGGATACTCAGATTTTCTGCAACTTCCATCCCTTTTTCCGGCCCTAAAACATTTAGTCCAGTAGAAAGACCATCAGCACTCATACAAGCTGGAGCAATTACCGTAATAGAGACTAAATTATGAGAAATAGGGTTTCCCGTTTTTGGATCAATCGTATGTGAATAGCGCACACCATCTTGTTCAAAGTAATTACGGTAATCACCAGAAGTCGCTATCGACATATTCCCAGGCATTATCACTTCCTGCGCATTTTGTTCCATGCCGGTGTCCGATGGCTTTTCAATCGCAATCCGCCACGGCAGATCTTTACCATTATGACCTGATGTACGGACTTCCCCCCCAATATCAACCATATAGTCTTTGATATTCTGCGATTCCAGATATTCAGCCACAACATCTACGCCATAACCTTTAGCGATAGATGATAAATCGATATACAACTCTGGAACAGTTTTAATCAGGTTATTACCTTCTACCACCAGTTTATCAATCCCAGTCCATTCACGACGCTTTTCCAGTTCACTTGCAGAAGGTGCTTTCGTCACGTGCCCCTCAGGACCAAACCCCCATAAATTAACCAATGGACCAACCGTCACATCTAATGCGCCATCAGTTAATTTATTAATGTAGATCGCTTCTTTAACCACTTTGGCTGTCGCGGCTGATACCGGGAATGGCCGATCAATTTGTCGGCTTTGATTAAAACGACTTAATTCGGAATCAGGGCGATATGTCGACATCTGATCGTTAACCTCCTCCAGCAAACGATCAATCTCTTTTTGCAAAGCTTCTGGCGAAGGAGCCGACGAACCCGTGACAAGTTTAATGGAATAGTAAGTCCCCATTGTTTGCCCACGAATATTTTTCTGCTCCAAACCATCGCATGCCGCCAGCAGCAATACGGCAAATATTAACGCTATCCAGCTACTTATCTTTTTACGCACAGTTAATTACTCTTTCCGAATTGTTAGCGCCCACAAAATTGTGGGCGCCAATCATTAAAATCAAACTATTTTATGGCTTATCAGCCACCGAAATCATCCAACATGATGTTTTCATCCTCGACTCCAAGATCTTTCAACATCTTGATCACCGCAGCATTCATAACCGGAGGCCCACACATGTAGAATTCACAATCTTCAGGAGCGGGATGATCCCTCAAATAATTCTCATACAGAACATTATGGATAAAACCGGTGTAACCATCCCAGTTATCCTCAGGCAGTGCATCAGATAGCGCTACATTCCAGGTAAAGTTTTCATTTTCCGCCGCTAGCTGATCAAAATCCTCTGTATAGAACATTTCACGTTTAGAACGGGCGCCATACCAGAAGCTAATCTTACGTTTGGAATTCAATCTTTTAAGCTGGTCAAAGATATGAGAACGCATTGGCGCCATACCTGCGCCACCACCGATGAAGATCATTTCCGCATCAGTATCTTTTGCGAAAAATTCACCGAACGGACCAGAGATAGTCACTTTATCACCAGGTTTCAGTGACCAAATATAAGAAGACATAATTCCCGGCGGCGCTTCCGAATTTCTTGGCGGCGGCGTCGCAATACGAACGTTAAGCATGATAATACCGTGCTCTTCCGGGTAGTTTGCCATTGAGTAAGCACGAATTGTTGGCTCTTTCACCTCAGAGACAAAGCGGAATAAATTAAATTTATCCCAATCCTCTCGGTATTCTTCCGGCACATTGTAATCGGAGTAACGAGCAATATGTGGTTGAGCTTCAATCTGAATATAGCCACCAGCACGGAAAGGTACAACTTCCCCATCAGGGATCTTCAATTTCAGCTCTTTAATGAAAGTTGCTTTGTTATCATTGGAGATAACTTCACATTCCCATTTCTTAACACCGAATATCTCTTCCGGTAATTTAATTTTCAGGTCCTGTCTTACATTGACCTGACAAGCCAGACGACAACCCTCTTTCGCTTCACGCTTGCTAATGTGAGAAAGCTCTGTCGGCAGAATGTCGCCGCCGCCATCTTTAATCTTTACCCGACATTGGCCACAAGAGCCACCGCCGCCACAAGCAGAAGAGACAAAAATCCCCTGGCTTGACAACATATTTAGCAATTTATCACCGGCTGGAGCGGTAAAGCTCTTTTCCGGATCGCCATTAACTTCAACTCTAATATCCCCAGTGTTAACTAACTTTGATTTTGCGAACAAAATCAGTGCCGTCAGTACTAACACAATTAGGGTAAACATCACTACGCCTAAAATTATTATATCCATGAATGCTTCTCGCCTTTATAACTGCACACCAGAGAAGGACATAAAACCCAATGCCATCAAACCCGTAGTGACAAAGGTGATCCCCAATCCTTTCAGACCTGCCGGAACATCAGCATATTTCATTTTTTCACGGATAGAAGCCAGCAGAACAATTGCCAACATCCAACCTATACCTGAGCCAAAACCATACACGATGGATTCAGAAAAGTTATAGTCACGCTGCGCCATGAAAGAGACACCACCAAAAATCGCACAGTTAACGGTAATCAGCGGCAGAAAAATGCCAAGCGCGTTATAGAGTGAAGGGAAATAACGATCAAGGATCATTTCAAGAATCTGCACTAACGCAGCAATCACGCCAATAAACGTAATAAAGTTCAGGAAGCTGAGATCAACCCCTTCAACCAATGCGCCGTCACGCAATACCAAGTTATACACCAGATTATTAGCAGGAACCGAGATCCCTAAAACCACCGTGACGGCAATACCCAGACCAAACGCTGTTGTGACATTTTTCGATACCGCCAAAAAAGTACACATACCGAGGAAGAAAGCCAACGCCATATTCTCAATAAAGACGGCGCGGACAAACAGGCTTATAAAATGTTCCATGTTGTCAGTTACTCCTTCTCAACCTGCGCCGGTTTCAAAGTCCTCAGACCCCAAATCAGCATACCAATAATGAAAAACGCGCTAGGCGCCAACAGGAACAAACCATTAGGCTGATACCAACCCCCATTCTGTACCGATTCCATCACGGTAATCCCGAACAGTTTGCCGGAACCAAACAACTCACGCAGGAAACCAACCAGTACCAGAATAACCCCGTAACCTAAACCATTACCGATACCATCCATAAAGCTCTCAATAGGTGGAGACTTCATGGCATAAGCTTCCGCACGTCCCATCACGATACAGTTAGTAATGATAAGGCCAACAAATACAGACAATTGCTTGGAAATTTCATAAGCATAAGCCTGCAAAATCTGATCTACCACGATAACCAGCGATGCAATAATCGCCATCTGTACAATGATTCGCACACTGCCAGGGATGTAATGACGGATCAACGAGATAAAAAAGCTGGAAAAGGCCGTAACCAATGTTACCGCTATTGTCATTACCAACGCCGTTTCCAACTTGGTTGTTACCGCCAGCGCTGAGCAAATCCCCAGAACCTGCAATGCAATCGGGTTGTTATCCAAGAGCGGCCCAAGAAGGACTCGTTTTATTTCTTTACTATCAGCCATCTTTCAACGCTCCTTCGCGTACTTTTTTCAGGAACGGACCAAAACCGTTATCCCCTAACCAGAAATTAAACATATTCTGGACACCGGCAGAGGTGAGGGTCGCACCAGACAAGCCATCAACACCATAAGAGTCATCGGCAGCAGCACCGCCACGAACAATTTTGATCGCCGGATTGCCCTCATCGTTATACAGTTTTTTACCTATCCACTTTTTACGCCATTGCGGGTTATCCACTTCTCCCCCCAATCCCGGCGTTTCGCCGTGCGAATAATAGGTGATGCCGCGGGCCGTTTTACCGTCCACATCAACGGAGATAAAAGCATACATAACAGACCACAGGCCAGAACCATAAATAGGCAGAACGATTTCGCGAGTTTTACCCTGCTCATTTTTCACCAGATAGATTTCAGCCATATTGGCGCGACGGCGGATTTTCGCCAAATCCTTTTCAGGTGGTAATGCAATACTAGTATCATCACTGCGCAATGCATCGTTCAGGTTAAACTTGCCCTGACTGCTTTCAAGTGTTGCAGTATCCAGATTCAACAACTCGGTTTTAATACGGCTTTTGAATGTTTCTTTAACTTCATCGGCACTCATCTGAGGCTTGAGTAATCCAGCAACATCGAGGATATTACGCTGTTTATCCAGCAATTTTTGCTCCTGTTGCTGAGATTTCAGCCCTACCGCAGAACCTGCCACCACAATTGAGCAAACGAGACATAGCACAAAAACAACGATAAATGTTCTGCCCACGCTGTCATTATTTTTAGGTTTATCATTAGCCACGGGCTTTTCTCCGCTTAATATTGGCTTGCACTACCAGATAATCAAACAATGGCGCAAACAGGTTTGCGAACAGAATCGCCAGCATCATACCTTCTGGATATGCCGGGTTGACAACCCTGATCAGAACACACATCACACCAATCAGAATGCCGTACCACCATTTACCTTTATCGGTAAATGAAGCGGATACCGGATCGGTTGCCATAAAGATCATACCAAAAGCGAAACCACCCAGAACCATATGCCAATACCACGGCATAGCAAACAATGGGTTAGTCTCTGAACCGATAGCATTAAATAGGTAGGAAGTCGCAACCATACCCAACATCACCCCGGCGACAATGCGCCATGAAGCAATACGGGTAAACAGAATCATCGCACCGCCAATGAAAATCATCAGCGTAGACACTTCACCGATAGAGCCAGGAATATTACCAATGAAAGCATCCATCCAGGTAATAGGTTGACCAGTAACGGTATTCACTAATCCATGACTACCACCAGCCGCCCATTGAGATAACGGAGTCGCGCCAGAGAAACCATCAACCGCAGTCCATACCAAGTCTCCCGAAATCTGTGCCGGATAAGCAAAGAATAGAAAAGCGCGGCCAGCCAGTGCCGGGTTCAGGAAGTTACGGCCTGTACCACCGAAGACCTCTTTCGCAATGACAACACCGAATGTAATACCCAGCGCCGCCTGCCATAGAGGAATCGTCGGCGGAACAATCAACGCAAATAAAATCGAAGTAACGAAAAATCCTTCGTTAATTTCATGTTTACGGATAATGGCAAACAGTACTTCCCAGAAGCCGCCAACGACGAATACAACGATGTAAATAGGCAGGAAATAAGTCGCGCCAAGCAACATTTCGCTGCACCAGCTAGCACCTGGCGTCAGTGACGCACCGAAAAACTGAGCAACACGATAGTGCCAATCAGATGCCAGAATTTGCTGTAATTCCGCGCCACTGTACAAATGATACAGCGCAGGAATCGCCTGCTGACCAACGTTATACATTCCCCAGAACATTGCCGGGAATACCGCCAGCCATACCATGATCATCATACGCTTTAGATCGATAGCATCACGGACATGAGCACGACCAGAAGTTACTGTACCTGGTGTATAGAAAACCGTCGTTATCGCTTCATACAGCGGATAATATTTTTCTAATTTGCCCCCAGGCTCAAAGTGGCGCTCAATTTTTTCAAAATAGTTTTTCAGGCCCATGAAATCATCCTTCCTGCTCAATCTTAGTCAGCACTTCACGCAGTACCGGACCATATTCATATTTGCCAGGACAGACATAGGTACAAAGCGCCAAGTCTTCCTCATCTAACTCCAGACAACCCAGTGCCTGAGCACTATCGGTATCACCCACCAGCAGATCCCGCAGCAAATGCGTCGCCATAATATCCAAAGGCATAACACGCTCATAGTTACCGATTGGCACCATAGAACGTTCGCCGCCATTCATTGTGGTTGAAAAAGCAAAACGCTTATTTTTCAGGAAATGACCAATGGTGGTGCGGGTGATGGAAAATTTATCGGCGCCCGGAATGATCCAACCAAATAGCTCTTTTTCACGGCCTTCACGCAAAACAGAAACTAACGTGTGGAAACGACCAAGATAGTGATGAACCTCATCTGACTGAGTACCGCACAATACGGAGCCTGAAATAATACGGTTTTCACCCTCTTTAAGCTGATCCTGAGTTAACTCAAGCAGATCAGCCCCTAAGCAGGTACGTATAAGCCGTGGTTTCTCAACCTGTGGACCGGCCAATGCGATGATACGATCAGTATAAAGTGTACCGGTAGTGAATAATTTACCGATAGCAATCACATCCTGATATCCCAAGTGCCATACCGTTTTAGTCGCACTGACGGGTTCAATAAAGTGAATGTGAGTTCCAACTAATCCCGCAGGATGCGGACCTGAGAACTGATTATAAGTGATTTGTGCATCATTACTGACACCCGGCAAGTTTCCTGCACTATGGCAAACATGGACTTTACCTTCGGTCAGTTTAGTCAGCACATTCAGACCATCAACAAAAGCCTCTTTATCGGTAGCAATAATAACCTGTGGATTTGCAGCCAGAGGCTGAGTATCCATAGCGGTTACAAAAATCGCTTTTGGCGAGGAGCCGGGAGCAGGACTTCGGCTGTAAGGACGGGTACGTAATGCGGTCCATAACCCGGAATCGATAAGATTCTTTTCCACTTGTTCTCGGGATAACTGAGAAAGTTGAGAACGATCATAACGGTCAAAATCAACCTGTTCGTCTCCCGTTATCTCAATCACGATTGACTGCAAAACACGTTGTTCACCGCGATTAATCGCCACAACCTGTCCACAGGCCGGACTGGTGAAAACTACACCTGGATTCTTTTTATCTTCAAAAAGAATCTGGCCCTTCTTAACATGCTCACCTTCTTTAACCAACATAGAAGGACGCATTCCAACATACTCTTCACCCAACAGTGCTACATGGCGAATCGTCGGACCGTCTTCTATTACTTGAGCTGGCGCTCCTGCAATCGGGAGGTCGAGTCCTTTTTTAATTTTAATCATAAGATTTGCACAAGTTTATCAATTAAATCATATGCTACAGATTACCTGGTGGTAACATAGCCACTCTATAAAAAAAACCTTAAGTCACGAATCGTGCCCAGGCTATAATTCTCCGATAATTGTTACGATTTTCTTTTAATCTCCGGGCGGTAATTTTAACATCTCCCTTCTTGGACTGTCTGACTAATCAAGTGATTTAGTTCAAGCAAACAGGAATAATTTTGACACTGAACCATTAACCGTTCGCAAAAAACGAATAATTATATCACCTTTACCGACAACTGATTATATTTTAGCCTAACAATCACTTTGTAGGATAACGCTATCGTCATCATTTTCTATTCACAAAATAGATGATTCATGGCAATCTTAAGCTAAATTTTCAGTCAGTCCGCTACGTCGCTATACGGTAGTCACATGAAAAAAACTGCGGCTTTTCCTGCAATAATATTGTTGTTATTTAGTTCATTCACTCCTGTCTATGCTCAGGATACTTTAGTTCAATTAAAGCAAAACTCCCCAGTGCAAACCGGCTCTCCTATCTTTATCCAAATATTCAAAGAAGAGCGGATACTGGAGCTTTATACTAAAAATGGTCATGGAAGCTACCAACTGTCTAAAAGCTACCCCATCTGTAATTATTCTGGCGGCCTTGGTCCCAAAACCACAGAAGGTGATCTGAAAAGTCCAGAAGGCTTTTATCGTGTAAAAAACCATCAACTCAATCCAAATAGTCGGTATTACCGATCTATTAATCTGGGGTTTCCAAATGAATACGATAAATTCAGAGGTTATTCCGGCAACTATTTAATGATCCACGGAGAGTGTAAATCTGTCGGTTGTTACGCGATGACTAATGGTTACATGGATGAAATCTACGATTATGTAGAAAGTGCATTATTGCGCGGGCAGTATGAAATTAATATCAGTATTTATCCATTCAAAATGACACCACAGAATATGTTACGCCACCGTTCATCCTCCCATTATATGTTTTGGCTACAGTTGCAACCGGCTTATGACTATTTTGTAAAAAATCACCAGCCGGCAACAATCAGCGTCATTAACGGTCAATATGTGGTTAATGCGACACCTGACAAATCGCCCCTTTTGCAGCCTCAATCACAATACGCGTTCACCAAGATGAAATAGTGCATAACGACCCGGCTCAATACGATTCCAGTCTTCATTACCGGTTAACGGTTGGGTAACAATAACAGAAACAACATCATCCGGCTGTGTATGCTGTTGAAAATCAATTTCAACATCCTGATCGAGAAGTTTTGCTTTTCCAAACGGCGCCCGACGGGTAATCCAATAGAGGTTGGTTGAGCAATATGCCATCACAAAACGCCCATCTGACAGCAACATATTGAATACGCCTTTTTTGCTGAGTTCGTCCGCCAGTGAAGCGATAAAACGAAAAACCTGAGGCCAGTTGGAAGGAGTTCTTGGATATTTTTGTGAAAGTTGATGCAAAATCCAGCAAAAAGCATGTTCACTATCAGTTTGCCCAACGGGACGATACTGACCCGTTTCAAGCTGCCGATAGCCCCGAAGCTGCCCATTATGGGCATAAGTCCAGTTGCGTCCCCATATCTCACGAATGAAAGGATGAGTATTTTCCAACGCAACATTACCGCGGTTAGCCTGCCGGATATGAGAAACCACCACTCTGGATTTAATCGGGTACTCTTGTACGAAGCGAGCAACAGGCGAATTGTAACTTGGTTGATGATCTTTAAATGTGCGACAGCCCCGCCCCTCATAAAATGTGATCCCCCAACCATCTTTATGGGGCCCGGTATGACCACCCCGTTGAATCAGACCACCTAAACTAAAGCAGATATCTGTTGGCACATTTGCGCTCATGCCAAGTAACTCACACATTGCCCACCTCTGTAGCCGATATACCCGTCATCTTTCAAGTTGCCTCTTTGTTGGCTGCACTCACTCACCCCGGTCACATAGTTACCTATGCTCCCGGGGATTCGCTCCCTTGCCGCCGCGATCCATCTTGAAATCCATAGGGTATAAAATCAAACTTTAATCATCTCTTTCTCGATAAGTTGAATCAGGATATGAATAACTTTGATATGAATTTCCTGAATACGATCTGCATAACCAAAATGTGGGACACGAATTTCCACATCAGCGGTTCCTGCCATTTTACCGCCATCCTTGCCTGTCAGCGTAATAACTTTCATGCCTTTTAAGCGGGCAGCTTCAACAGCTTTAATAATATTACCAGAATTACCGGAAGTGGAGATACCCAGTAATACATCTCCCTCTTTACCAACTGCTTCCACATAACGAGAAAAAACAAATTCATACCCGAAATCATTACTGACACAGGAAAGGTGGCTGACATCAGAAATTGCAATCGCTGGATAACCAGGGCGATTTTCGCGGTAACGGCCGGTCAATTCTTCGGCAAAATGCATCGCATCACAATGCGATCCCCCATTACCGCAGGACAGTACCTTGCCACCCGCTTTAAATGAATCAGCCAATAATACCGCTGCTTTTTGAATTGCTTCAATATTTGCATCGTCACTTAAAAACTTTGCCAGCGTATCCGCGGCTTCGTTCAATTCACTACGGATCAGGTCTTGATACATAGGCTCCTCACTTCGGTCAGGTAATCTTTAATGTTGTGCCGGATGGCAGTTTACCGGATCAAGAGAATTGAAAGAAGACAACATCACGTTTCTGGAGAATTAATCCGCTGCCGATCACCACGAGTTTGTGAGCTACATTGTAATTAAGATGTAAAGATATTGCTAAAAACAATTTCCTGGTCTAAAAAGAGAAGAACACCCTAACAGGTCCGACCTCTGATGACTTACCTGACCCTGAGATTAACCAGGAGCTTTTATTATGACCACATTGAGTATTATTCTATTCTTAGTATTGATTGGGATACTTTGCTATCACAAAGTCAATCTCAGTCTCAGCAGCCTACTGCTCCTTGTCTATACCGTCTTGATGGGCGCTATTGATGCATGGAGCTACTGGATGTTGTTACCAATGGCCATTATTCTATTCCCGTTGAATTTTGCGCCAATGCGCCACTCCTTATTGACTGTTCCGGCCTTAAAAGCCTTCCGTAAAGTAATGCCAAGTCTATCTCGCACGGAAAAAGAAGCTCTTGATGCAGGTACCACCTGGTGGGAAGGCGAACTGTTCCGCGGTACACCCGACTGGAAAAAATTGCATGACTATCCAAAGCCGCAGTTAACCGCTGAAGAGCAAGCATTTCTGGATGGCCCGGTAGAAGAAGCTTGCCGTATGACCAATGATTTCCAGATAAGCCATGAACTTGCTGATTTGCCGCCTGAATTATGGCGTTACCTGAAAGAAAACCGCTTCTTTGCCATGATCATTAAAAAAGAGTATGGCGGTCTGGAATTCTCAGCCTATGCACAGGCACGAGTCCTGCAAAAATTGGCGGGGACATCCGGCATTCTGGCAATCACCGTAGGTGTGCCTAACTCTCTCGGCCCAGGTGAATTGTTACAGCATTATGGCACCGAAGAGCAGAAGAACCGCTACCTGCCTGGGCTTGCCCGTGGCGAAGAGATCCCATGTTTCGCATTGACCAGCCCGGAAGCCGGCTCTGATGCCGGATCAATCCCAGATACAGGCGTAGTCTGTATGGGAGAATGGCAAGGTGAGCAAATTCTGGGTATGCGCCTGACCTGGAACAAACGTTATATCACGCTTGCACCTATCGCTACCGTACTCGGTTTGGCTTTTAAACTGTCCGACCCCGACCATTTATTGGGTGATACAGAAGAATTGGGCATTACCTGTGCATTGATCCCAACCAATGTACCGGGGGTAGAAATTGGTCATCGCCATTTCCCACTGAATATTCCATTCCAGAATGGCCCAACTCGCGGTAAAGATATCTTTGTTCCGATCGACTACATTATTGGCGGGCCAAAAATGGCCGGACAAGGCTGGCGTATGCTGGTTGAGTGTCTGTCTGTCGGCCGCGGTATCACTCTGCCGTCAAATGCAACCGGCGGTTTGAAAAGTGTTGCTATGGCGATCGGCGCATACTCTTATATCCGCCGCCAATTCAAAATGCCAATTGGTAAAATGGAAGGAATTGAAGAGCCTCTGGCACGCATTGCCGGTAACGCCTATTTGATGGATGCCGCTTCAACGCTTGCAACAACCGGTATCATGCTAGGTGAAAAACCCTCTGTGTTATCCGCCATCGTCAAATATCACTGCACCCACAGAGGCCAAAGATCTGTTATTGATGCAATGGATATTGCCGGTGGTAAAGGTATTTGCCTTGGTCCATCCAACTTCCTTGCTCGCGCTTATCAAGGCGCGCCTATCGCCATTACCGTTGAAGGCGCCAATATTCTGACCCGTAACATGATTATCTACGGTCAGGGAGCTATCCGCTGCCATCCTTATGTTCTTGATGAAATGGCTGCGGCTGAAAATAACCGCATTAAAGATTTTGATAAGGCACTGTTTAGCCACCTTGGTCACGTTGCTAGCAACATGTTGCGCAGCTTCTGGCTTGGCTTAACCAATGGCCGCACCAGCAGCACACCGGTCAATGATGCAACACGCCGTTATTATCAACAGTTAAACCGTCAGTGCGCCAACCTTGCGCTATTATCAGATGTAGCAATGGGTGTATTAGGCGGCAGCCTGAAACGCCGTGAACGTGTCTCCGCCCGTCTTGGAGATGTTCTGAGTCAAACCTATCTGGCTTCCGCGACGTTGAAACGCTATGAAGATGAAGGTCGTCAAAAAGAAGATTTACCGCTAGTTCAGTGGGCCGTTCAAGATAGCTTATATCAGGCAGAACAGGCGATAGATAACTTACTGAGTAACTTCCCGAATCGTCTGGTTGCCGGTCTGATGCGAGTTATCGTCTTCCCTCTAGGGCGTGTACATTCAGCGCCATCTGACCATCTGGATCACAAACTGGCCCAGCTTTTACAACAACCTTCGGCTACCCGTGATCGCATTGGCCGAGGTCAATATCTGACACCAAGCGAGCACAATCCTCACGGATTACTGGAAGAAGCTCTGCACGATATTATTGCCGCAGAACCGATCCATGCCCGTTTGAGTCGCGAAGCAGGTAAACGTCTTGGTTTTACTCGCCTGGATAAACTGGCAGAGCGCGCACTCGCAGAACGTAAGATCACGCCAGACGAAGCCGAAATTCTGAAACGCGCCGAGGCAAGCCGTCTACGCTCTATTAATGTCGATGAGTTTGAACCAGAAGCACTGGCTGTCGCTGCCCCGGTCAAAAAACCGAGAACAAAAGCGGCCTAAAACTGACGATTAGAGAGAATTAAGAGCTAAATTAATCATGGGGCGATATCTTAAAATATCGCCCCATCTTTTTTATGGCGTAGAGGTAAAGGATACGTCTTCCAATGCTAACAACTCTTCAATCGTTTGACGGCGGCGAATTAATTGAGGCTTACCATTAACAAACAACACTTCAGAGATCAGCGGACGGCTATTGTAATTGGAGGACATTGACGCACCATACGCACCAGTATCATGAAAAACCAGATAGTCACCAACCCGAACCGGCGGCAACGCTCTTGGCGCAATGCCTCCCCCCTCAATCTGGGTAAAGATATCGCCAGATTCACATAACGGCCCCGCAACTAATGTTTCTTGCAATGAAAATTGCTCAATCTTACGTCCATCAGCAGGCAAAACTGAAATATGGTGATAACTGCCATACATTACCGGGCGCATTAAGTCATTAAATCCCGCATCCACCAGCACATAATTACGGTTCCCCATCTGCTTAACCGCCCGAACTTCTGTCATCAAAATGCCAGATTCCGCTACCAAAAAACGTCCCGGTTCAATTTCCAGCTCAACTTTATGACCTAAATGCTGCTCAATTCTTTTACGCGCATCATCCCACAACCCAAAATAATGAGCGATATTGATTTGCTCATCTCCCTGATGATAAGGGGTCGATAAACCACCGCCGGCTGAAATCGCCTGAATATCTTCACCACAAAGAATAACCTGTTCAACCATCGCATTGCATACACTGGAAAGATGATGATAATCAACACCAGATCCAATATGCATATGTAAACCAAGCAATTTCAATCCATAGTGGCGTATTTTCTCAATCGCTCGTGGAAGATCCTGATACCAAATACCATGTTTGCTGTTTTCCCCTCCCGTGTTCGTCTTCTGGCTATGACCATGACCGAACCCGGGATTAATCCGCAGCCATACCGGATGCCCTTGTTTACATTGACCAATCTGTTCCAACATATCGATAGAACCCGCATTAACCGGAATATCCAATTTGGTTACTTGTTGCAACGTCGGCACATCGATTAAATCAGCAGTAAAAACAATGTCTGACACTTCTTGCCCTGGACAAAATCCGGCCCGCAAAGCACGCTCAATTTCCCCTAGCGAAACAGCATCAACTTTCACACCATACTCACGCATCAGGCGCAAAATATGAGTATTAGAACAAGCTTTCTGAGCAAACCTGACGACATCAAACTGACATAATAATTTGATTCTTTGGATAATTGTTTCACTATCGTAAACCCATAATGGAGTACCGTACGTTTCTGGCAGACGACTCAAATTCTCCGCTATCAGATTAGGACAACTATTGCAGGTAAAATTGCGGGTAAAAGTACTCATCAGGGTTTCTCTCACAAAGTCAGCAGATAACCCATTATTGACAGCAAAAAACAGGAATAAAAATATCCATTTCGTTATAGTCTATTCATCTGTGATATAGAATTATCATTTGAAGGAACAATTTATGTCTTCTTGTTCATGGCGCCATATTGAAATCTTCCATGCGGTAATGACGACAAAAAACCTGACAGAAGCGGCTATTTTATTACAAACATCACAACCAACCGTCAGTCGTGAATTAGCACGATTTGAGCATCTGATAAAATTCAAACTATTTGACCGAGTAAAAGGCCGCCTGCATCCGACAGCACAAGGATTACGCCTTTTTGAAGAAGTTCAGCGCTCTTATTACGGACTTGAAAGAATAATGAATGCGGCTGACAATATACGTAAATTTCAACATGCTCAGCTTTCCATTGCTTGCTTGCCAGTATTTTCTCAATCACTGTTACCGAAAGTTTGCCGCCACTTCACCCGTCAATACCCTGATACTAATTTAACCATCATTCCACAGGAATCACCGCTATTAGAAGAGTGGCTCTCAGCTCAACGCCATGATCTGGGTTTGACAGAACATTTGCAGACACCACCCGGTACACAGAGAGAAACATTGATCACACTGAATGAAATTTGCGTATTGCCCGCCGAGCATCCTCTCAGTCATAAACCGCTATTGACTCCCGAAGATTTCAGCGAGCAAAATTTTATCAGTCTTTCAATAGCGGATAGCTACCGGCAGCTCATTGATGGAATATTCGCAGAACACCATATTCGCCGCCGCCTGATTATGGAAACTCACAGTGCTGCATCAGTATGTGCAATGGTGCGCGAAGGCATTGGCGTTTCTATTGTCAACCCACTGACCGTACTCGATTATCTGGACAGCCACGGCAAATCTGAAATATGCGCTCGCCCATTCAGTATCGATATTCCTTTTACTGTCAGCCTGATAAAGCCCATTCATCGCCCTTCTTCTGCCCCAGTAGATACCTTTATTGAACACCTAAAAGCACAAATTGCCCTGTTTCCTCAAAAACTAAAGTCAGCTTTTCAGCATTAGTGCTTGCCAGTACGGAGAAGAAGCAAACCACTGAACCAGAAAATCCAGTAATGCTCTCAACGTTGCTGGCATATTTTGACGACTGGCATAAATACCATAAATTCCCATCGCCTGAGGTCGATATTCTGGCAACAACTGAACCAATTTTCCTGACGCCAAATGTGAAGCAACAGAATAATAGGGTTGCATGGCGATTCCCGCCCCTTGCAACGTTGCCTCCATTAATACAACCGATTCATTAGCACTTAAAGTACCGCTAACAGGAACAGAATATTTTTCCCCTCGGCGTTCAAATAACCAAAGACTTTTACCAAAGAAGTTATAAGTCATACAGTTATGCAAAGCTAAATCAGCAGGCTTTTGCGGAAGCATTTTTCCTGCCAGATAAGAAGGAGCGGCACAAACTACAGAATGGCATGTTGATAACGGTCTGGCGATCAAATTCGGCTCCAGATTATTCGTGATGCGTAACGCTAAATCTATCCGTTCCTCGACCAAATTTATTGCCTTATTACTCATTTGCATATCAATAGCTATCTGAGGGTAAATCCGCATAAACTCAGGAATCGCCACAGACAATGCGCTCATCGCCAGAGATTGAGAACTGCTTATCCGCAAAAGACCACTCAGTTCCTGTGCTTCTACAGGTTGATGAACCGGTATCTCTTCCGCCAATTGCAATAATTTACGACTGCGCTGATAGGCGATCTCTCCTGCCGATGTCAGGCTGATCTTTCTCGTTGTACGATGTAACAGACGTACTCCCGCCCATTTTTCCATTTCAGCCAGATAGCGAGATACCATTGCCCGCGACATATCTAACCGTTCCGATGCGGCAATCATGCTGCCTTGTTCTACAATTATAGTGAACACTTGCGCAGCAGTGACTCTATCCATCAATTAGCTCGATTTATGCAACAAATAATTGCCAATTATGCGGTTTTTTCATCGAAAAACGCAACTTATTATGAACCTCATTGACACAACATCAGGAATTCAATCATGACTCGCAAAACAACACTAAATATTGCGCTGGCAGGTATCCTTTCCTTGGGTACCATTTCTCTGGCACAAGCCACTAACCTAAAACTGGATGTTTTCAATCCAGGTGAAAGAAGCGTATTTCCCGTCTCTTCTGAGCTCATCATCGGTGATAGAGAAGTTGTACTGATCGATGCTCAGTTCCAAAAAAATGACGCTGAAGCACTGGCCAGAAGAATTAAGTATACCGGCAGAAAACTGACAACTATCTATATCAGTCAGTCTGATCCTGATTTCTATTTTGGCCTTGATGTACTGACCAAAGCGTTCCCTAACGCAAAAGTCATTGCATCACCAGAAACCATTAAAGAAATCAAAAAGACCAAAGATGGCAAACTGGCTTATTGGGGAGGTGTTCTGAAAGAACAAGCCCCCAAAAAAGTTATCGTGCCGCAACCGTTGGAAGGTAACACTTTTACGGTTGACGGTGAGAAGTTAATCGTCGAAGGTCTTGATGGCCCCGCGGCTGACCGTACTTTTGTTTGGATACCAAAATTAAAAGCGGTAGTAGGCGGTGTCACCGTTTCAGGCAACATTCATGTCTGGATAGCAGATACACAGACTAAAGAGTCCCGTAAAAACTGGATGCAGACATTAGATCGTATAAAAGAGCTGAAACCAACAATTGTGGTTCCAGGACATTTCATTGGTAACACACCAATGACGTTAGAATCCGTTAATTTCACGCAAAAGTACCTGACTATTTTTGAGAAAGAGCTGGCAAAAGCGAAAGATTCAAAAGCGCTAATAGCCGCAATGGAAAAGCACTATCCAAAACTTGCAGACAAATCCAGTCTCGAGTTAAGCGCCAAAGTGCTGAAAGGCGAAATGAAGTGGCCCCAATAAGTAAATTAACTCTTTTTCAGGAATAAGTAATATGCCCGGAATGACTCTGCATTATATCTACGATCCACTATGTGGCTGGTGTTATGGCGTTTCCTCTCTGATACAAGCAGCAAAAGAGGTCGCAAATGTGAAAATTGAATTGCATGGCGGCGGAATGCTGACAGGGGATAACAGACGCCAAATAGACAGCACATGGCGTGATTATGTCCTTAGTCAGGATAAACGGATCGCAAGCCTTACCGGGCAAATTTTCAGTGAACAATATGTCACACTGTTAAATGATAAATCACTGATTATGGATTCATTACCACCAATATCAGCCATTCTTGCAGCAGAAGAGTTGGCTGGTAAAGGTGTTGAAATGTTACTGGCAGTACAAAAAGCGCATTATGTTCGTGGATTAAAAATCAGCGAAACTGAAACATTATTGAATTTAGCAAATGAGTTACAGCTTGATTCAGAACTGTTTCAGCAAGAGCTGACACTGAATAATGAGTCAGAAAGTCTCCAACATATTAGGAAAAGCCGTGAACTGTTGGCAACCGTTGGCGGCTCAGGCTTCCCTACGTTTATTTTAGAAAATAACAGAAACGAGCTATCTATTATTTCTCTTGATAAATACTTGGGACAACCCAAACGTTGGCAAGATGCGCTGATTCACTATCAGTTTTAATACCACCGTTTTAATACCACCGTTTTAATACCACAATTTTAACTACTGGCGCCCATACATTTTCAGCTATCGGGCGCCATTCACAATAACCCATCCATTCCCAATAAGTGCATATAGATCATGATGATCGCAGAAATGGCTATATAGGGACCAAAAGCAACAGACTCTTGGTAATTTTCTCGTATTCTCCACATCCAAAAGTACCCAATAAGACCAAACAGTGAGGATAAAAACATTAATAAAGGAATTGCACCAATCCCCAACCAAGCACTAACCGCTGCCATTAACTTAAAATCACCATGTCCTAACCCTTCTTTATGACAAATTATTTTGAATAACCAATGGAGTGACCATAAAATCAAATAACCCACAATAGCACCGACTACAGCTTGTTCAATAGGCACAAAAGTTTGATTCAAATTCAATAATAATCCTAACCATAAAAGTGGATAATTTATTGTATCTGGCAATAAATTAATTTTTACATCAATAAAAGAAAGTATAATCAACATCCAAGCAAATATCAAAACCGCATATAAATGGAAATTCAATGAAAAACAAATCATAAAAAAAGCAGTTATAAACAGTGTTACTAATTCAACCTGAAAATAACCAAAATCTATTTTTTCATATCCATAAATAATTTTAGGAAATACCGATATAATTTTATTCAAACTTATTCCTGCCACTATCCCAACAAAAATAGCCAAAATAACGATTTTAATGTTAAAATCCATTTAACAAAGCACCTCCAAAATTATTCCATTATGAATATTTTAATTAAATAAAAAAACAAATATCAATTATGTTTTCGACATAAAAATATAGTAATAAACAATGACGTTTTAAAACAACAAAATAAATATAAAATAGTCAAATTAAATATAAATATGCGAGCAGACTCGCAACATTTATTCAGAGATAACAATCCGTATCGAGATAGCTTGATAATTTGATTAAGCCTCCCTTATCATACCCTCCATTATTTATTGTCTTATGTATATCTATACCCCGCAGGAAGGAAAAAAACATGCGCATACCCCGCATCTATCACCCGGAATTACTCTCATCGAATACTGAAATTTATCTGAGTGATGAGGCGGCTAACCATGTCGGGCGGGTACTCAGAATGACTCATGGCCAACAGTTACAACTATTTGATGGCAGCAATCAGATCTTCAACGCTCAGATCACCGAAGCTAGCAAAAAATCCGTCAAAGTACATATCAGCAACAGCGAACTTGCCGATAATGAATCGCCACTGAATCTCCATCTAGGCCAAGTCATATCCCGCGGTGAAAAAATGGAATTCACCATTCAAAAATCTGTAGAACTAGGGGTAAATGTTATTACGCCTTTAATTTCTGAACGTTGCGGCGTAAAGCTGGATGGAGAACGGCTGGCTAAAAAACTTCAACAATGGCAGAAGATTGCCATTGCCGCCTGTGAGCAATGCTGTCGCAACCATATACCTGAAATTCGCCCAGTGATGCAACTCGAACACTGGTGTGCGGAAGATGATGGCAGTTTGAAATTGAATCTACATCCACGAGCCAGCCAAAGTATCAATACTCTGCCTTTACCCGTAGAAAGAGTACGTTTACTGATCGGCCCGGAAGGTGGATTATCGATAGATGAAATTGCTATGACAGCTAATTACCAATTTACTGATATCCTATTAGGACCACGAGTGCTGAGAACAGAAACGACAGCGCTCACCGCAATTACCGCATTACAAGTGCGTTTCGGCGATTTGGGTTAAGGAGAAAGAATGATCAAACTCGGCATAGTGATGGACCCCATTTCATCCATCAACATCAAGAAAGACACCAGTTTTGCCATGCTATTGGAAGCGCAACGCCGCGGCTGGGAGCTCCATTATATGGAGATGAGTGATCTCTATCTGCACCAAGGGGAAGCCCGCGCACGTACCCGCCTATTGCAGGTAGAAAACAGCCCACAGCAATGGCATCAATTCAATAGAGAACAAGATCTGGCACTGGAAACATTGGATGTCATCCTGATGCGTAAAGATCCACCATTTGATACTGAATACATTTACGCCACTTATATTTTGGAACGTGCGGAAGAGAAAGGCACTCTCATTGTCAATAAACCACAAAGCCTGCGCGATTGTAACGAAAAACTGTTCACAGCTTGGTTCCCTGATTTAACACCAGATACATTAGTGACTCGCAATGCCGTTCAGTTGCGTGAATTTCACCAGAAACATGGTGATGTCATCTTTAAACCACTAGATGGTATGGGCGGCGCATCGATATTCCGCCTGAAAAAAGATGACCCAAACGTTGGGGTTATTATTGAAACCTTGACGGAACATGGCAATCGTTTCTGCATGGCACAAAATTTCTTACCGGCCATCAAAGAAGGCGATAAACGGGTATTAATTGTCGACGGCGAACCCGTTCCTTATTGTCTGGCTCGTATTCCTGCCCAAGGTGAAACCCGTGGTAATCTTGCCGCGGGCGGCCGTGGTGAAGCTCGCCCGCTTTCAGAAAGTGACTGGGCTATCGCCAGAGCTGTTGCTCCGACTTTACAAGAAAAAGGGTTAATTTTTGTTGGTCTGGACATTATTGGTGACAAACTGACTGAAATTAATGTCACCAGTCCGACCTGTGCACGTGAGATAGAAGCCGCTTTCCCTGATATTTCAATCATCGGCATGTTAATGAATGCGATTGAAGAACGGTTAGAGAAATAAAAAATTCTTTTTGCGAATTTGCCTGTCAGGGTTTGTCATTTATACTTTTAGCCCACATACTGTGGGCTAAATAATCCTTACATAGCAAGGTTAATTACTAGAAATAAAATGAATCTACAGCACCATTTTCTTATCGCCATGCCCTCATTATCTGATCCCTATTTCAAACGCTCAGTTGTTTACATTTGTGAACACAATGAAAATGGGGCTATGGGATTGGTGATAAATAAACCTATTGAGCAAATCTCCGTTCGGAAAGTTTTACAAAAGCTGAAAATATCACCAGAAGATCGGGATGAAAACATCAGTCTAAACAAACCGGTCATGACTGGCGGCCCACTGGCTGAAGATCATGGTTTTATATTGCACACACCAAGACCAGGTTTCAGTTCAAGTATCAAAATTTCCGATGACACAATGATCACCACATCCAAAGATGTCCTTGAAACCTTGGGTACACCACGCCAACCAAAACAGATATTGGTCACATTGGGGTATGCCAGTTGGGAAAAAGGCCAACTTGAAAAAGAGATAATGGAGAATAGCTGGCTAACAGCAAACGCTGATCCACATATTATTTTCAACTCCCCTATTGCGGACCGCTGGCGTGAAGCTGCATCTTTACTCGGTATCAATATCTACAATATTGCGCCACAAGCAGGACATGCGTAGATGAGTAACCGTACAATAATGGCTTTCGATTTTGGCACCCGCAGCATCGGCGCAGCCATCGGGCAAGAAATCACGGGTACCGCCAGAGCATTAACCTCGTTTAAAGCCACAGATGGTATCCCCAATTGGCAACAAATCGAAAAATTACTTCAAGAGTGGCAACCCGATTTAGTTATCGTTGGTCTTCCCCTTAATATGGATGGCACTGAGCAATTAGTCACAGCGCAAGCACGTAAATTTGCAAACCGGCTGCATGGCCGGTTTGGCGTACAAGTTCAACTCCAAGATGAACGCCTGACAACTGTTGAAGCCCGTGCTCATCTGTTCGACCGAGGTGGTTATAAAGCCTTAAGTAAAGGAAAAGTAGATGCTACTTCCGCTGTTATTATTCTGGAAAGCTGGTTTGAACAGCACTATTAAACGTTATTAATAGCGATCAACTAACAGCAATCGTATAACCACGATTCGCGATTAACTGATAGCATTTTCTTTAATCTTCCTCTCCGTTTGCTCTGCCAGTAATCCCTGCAATTTACGCTGCTGCCAGCCTTGCTCGTAGGTTTGCATCCCACTGGCAGCGCCCGTCTGCATAAGCGTTGTTATTTGATGATTTTTTCCTTCTCGTATCAAATGGCTCACAGCCTGATTAACTACCAATATTTCATATATAGCGACTCGCCCTCCTCCCTGAGCAGAAACTAATTGCTGGGCTATCACCGCTTTCAAACTGCCTGCTAGCTGACTACGTACCCACCCTTTTTCTTCGGCAGAGAAAATATCTACCAATCGGTCAATTGCCTGTACAGCACCGCTGGTATGCAAAGTCGACAATACCAAATGCCCAGTCTCTGCCGCAGTTAACGCCAAGCGTATTGTCTCCTTATCCCGCAACTCCCCCAACAACAATACATCAGGATCTTGCCGGAGCGCCCCTTTTAGCGCTGCCTGATAACTGGGCGAATCCAATCCAATTTGTCGTTGTTGTATCAAACAATTGCGGCTGTGGTGGATAAATTCAACGGGATCTTCCAATGTAATAATGTGCTGACAACTGTGGCTGTTCAGCATATCCACAATGGCAGTTAACGTTGTCGACTTCCCGCTGCCTGTAGCGCCAGTCACCAGAATCAACCCACTCTCTTCCCGCAAAGCCATTTTACGGATAATTTCAGGCGCTTTTAGCTGTTCCAGAGTTGAACACTGAGCGTGAATTAAACGCAAAACGGCTGACAACCCGGAGTGCTGACGAAAGATGTTGCCTCTCAATCGTTGGCCATTTTCTGTCTCCAACGCAAAATCCACATGTCCACCAGTTAATAGCTGTTGTCGCTGATTTTCTGATAAAAATTGTCTACTCCACTCTTCCAACAATAGATTATTTACAGATGGCAGTTGAGTTTGTGGGCAAAGCACTCCATTTATACGTAATACGGGAACTTGTCCAATACAAAGATGCAGATCCGAAGCATTATGCTTTACACTAAGGGCCACTAGCTTATCCATATTCATTTTTTAATCTCCTGAGTCACCATGAACAATATTGAACAAAATTTACAAGATGTCAGGACCCACATAGCCATTGCCGCACAAAAATGCGAACGCGCTCCAGAAGAAATTACCTTGCTTGCAGTCAGTAAAACCAAACCTGTGGAAGATCTCGAAAAAGCAATCGCTGCCGGGCAACGTCATTTTGGTGAAAATTATGTGCAGGAAGGTGTAGAAAAAATTGCTCATTTTGCCAATCATAATGATTTGATATGGCACTTTATTGGTCCGTTGCAGTCTAATAAAAGCCGTTTGGTGGCAGAAAGTTTTAACTGGTGCCATACCATTGACCGCTTAAAAATAGCACAACGCTTGAACGAACAACGCCCGAAGGGAATGGAACCGCTGAATATTCTTATTCAAATAAATATCAGTGATGAAAAGAGCAAATCAGGTATTCAACTTGATGAGCTACCTACTCTGGCTGCCGAAGTGAACAAACTACCAAACGTAAGGCTTCGGGGTTTAATGGCAATCCCAGCGCCGGAACCTGACTATGAACGTCAATTGGTGGTTTTCAGGAGAATGGAGCAAGCTTTCCTTAACCTGAAAACTAAATATTCTCAAATAGATACCCTATCAATGGGGATGACTGATGATATGGCTGCTGCGATTAATTGTGGTTCCACATTAGTACGAATTGGAACAGCAATTTTCGGTGCGCGTCAGTATCACAATTAACCATTTCAACGCTACGAGGTATTTAATGGAAAAACGTAAAATTACCTTTATTGGTGCAGGTAATATGGCTCACGCCATCATAGCCGGATTAGTAAAAGGAGGGTATCCTGCTGAGCTGATTAATGTCTGCGCACCAAGTAATACTCGCCGTGATGCACTAGCAAAAGAGTATGGCGTTAACAGCGGTAGTGACAATATTCACTACGCACAGGAAGCCGACGTTGTTGTTCTGGCGGTAAAACCGCAAATGATGGCAGATGTTTGTCAGACTCTGCAAGAAAAGGTAGATTTCAGTAATAAGCTGATTCTATCTATCGCCTCAGGTATTTCCGTTGCACGCTTTGATGCTTTATTACAAGACAAACTCAATATTATCCGTATCATGCCAAACACACCGGCGTTAATTGGTCAGGGGTTGAGTGGATTATTCGCATCTGAACAAGTCAGCCAGTCTGACCGTAATTTCACTCAAGCATTAATGAACAGTGTCGGTAAAACTTACTGGGTAAAAGATGAAAACGGCATCAATGACATTATCGCCGTAGCAGGCAGTGCGCCCGCTTATTTCTTCCTATTTATGGAGTCAATGCAACAGGAAGCAGAACGTTTAGGTTTTGATAGCCAGACAGCCCGTGAAATTGTTTTGCAAACGGCAATAGGTTCTGCGGCACTGGCCGCATCAAACGTAGATCTCCCTTTTGCAACCCTGCGTGAACAGGTAACATCTAAAGGCGGTACTACTGCGGAAGCATTACGTATCTTTTATGAAGGCAAATTGCCGGAAACTGTATCCAACGCTATGCAGGCGGCTATTCGCCGGGCGCAGGAAATGGAAAAACAATTTTAATTTTATCAAGGCTGCTAAATGCAATTTTTACACTTTATTCTATCCACAGTTCTGGATTTATACATCGCTGTTTTATTACTTCGTGTATGGATGCAATGGGCTCGTTGTGATTTTTATAACCCATTTGCCCAATTTATTGTGAAAATAACTCAACCGATCGTTCGGCCATTACGCCGGGTCATACCGGCTATTGGTTCGCTTGATACTGCCTCCATTGTTGTCGCTTATGTTCTGGTAGTGTTTAAATTTATCATGCAACTTTGGTTCAATACCGGTTCGCTTGCTTTCCACACACTTTTCCTTCCTGTCGGGTTAATCGAATTGCTGACAGCAGCAGGTAAACTGGTATTTTGGTTAGTGCTGGCTCGTGCTCTACTAAGCTGGATAAGTCAGGGGCGCAATCCGATTGACTATGTTTTGATGCAACTGACAGAACCGTTGATGGCGCCTATCCGCCGTATTATCCCAACAATGGGCGGCCTTGATTTTTCAGCAATGATAGTCATTTTGATCCTCTACGCCCTGAACTATCTTCGCGCTGATGTTCTTTCATGGCTGATACAGTAAATAAGAATTAAATTGGATTCAAAATAATGCAAAAAGTCGTTCTGGCAACCGGCAACCCCGGAAAAGTTCGTGAACTGGCACAATTACTGGCTGATTTTGGACTGGATATTGTTGCTCAAACTGAATTAGGCGTAGATTCAGCCGAAGAGACCGGGCTGACATTTATTGAAAATGCCCTTCTTAAAGCTCGCCACGCCGCACAAGTTACCGGACTACCGGCGATTGCGGATGACTCTGGTCTATCCGTAGACATCCTTGGCGGCGCTCCAGGTATCTATTCAGCCCGCTATGCAGGTGAAAACAGCACCGATCAGCAAAATCTAGAAAAACTGCTAGATACGATGAAAGATGTTCCTGATGATCAACGTCAAGCTCAGTTTAACTGTGTGCTGGTTTATATGCGCCATGCCGAAGATCCAACACCGCTGGTATTTCATGGCCGCTGGCCGGGAGTTATCGCACGTCAACCTGTCGGTAATGGGGGATTTGGTTATGATCCCATCTTCTACATACCGGAATTAGGCTGTACTGCCGCTGAATTAACGGGTGAACAAAAAAATGCCGTTTCGCACCGTGGTCAGGCACTAAAGATGATGTTGGATACACTCAGTAATGCTTAAATTCCCGCCACTAAGTCTTTATATCCATATTCCGTGGTGTGTACAAAAGTGTCCTTACTGTGATTTCAACTCTCATGCATTGAAAGGTGATGTTCCGCATCAGGAATATGTTGACCATTTATTAGCAGATCTGAAAACAGATCTGCCAATGGTCAACGGACGGGAAATTACCACTATATTTATTGGTGGTGGAACCCCCAGCCTGCTTAGCTCACAGGCAATGCAACAATTGCTGGATGGTGTTCGTGCTCTCCTACCGGTATCGCCGCAAGCTGAAATTACTATGGAGGCCAATCCGGGTACTGTGGAAGCCGATCGTTTTAGTGGTTATCAGCAAGCGGGGATTAACCGAATATCCATTGGCGTGCAGAGTTTCAGCCCGGATAAACTGGCACGCCTTGGCCGTATTCACGGGCCGGATGAAGCTAAACGGGCAGCACATTTAGCCGCTAGTCTGGGGCTACGCAGTTTTAATCTGGATTTGATGCATGGTTTGCCGAACCAAAGCCTTGATGAAGCGCTGGATGATTTACGTCAGGCAATCGCGCTATCACCACCGCATCTTTCATGGTATCAGTTGACTATTGAACCTAATACCAGCTTTGGCTCTCGCCCTCCTGTTCTGCCCGACGATGACGCTTTATGGGATATCTTTTCACAAGGTCATCAATTGCTGACAGCAGCAGGTTATCAGCAATATGAAACTTCTGCTTATGCTAAACCAGGCTATCAATGCCAGCATAATCTCAACTACTGGCGCTTTGGAGATTACCTTGGCATTGGCTGTGGCGCTCATGGAAAAATCACATTTGAAGATGGCCGTATTCTGCGCACAGTGAAAACCAAACATCCCCGTGGATATATGCAAGGACGCTATCTGGATAAACAACATCAAGTAGAAAATGAAGATCGGCCATTTGAATTTTTTATGAACCGATTCCGTCTACTGGAAATGATGCCAAAACAAGATTTCAGTGATTTCACTGGGTTATCTGAAACCTCAATCCGTACTCAAATTGAACAAGCCTTAGCCGCAGGTTATCTCTCTGAAACAGCAACACATTGGCAAATTACGCAGAAAGGGAAACTGTTCCTAAATTCATTATTGGAACTATTTCTCTAGTACAGAAATTGCCTTTGGAAAATTCAGCTCCGTAAAGATTATCTTTGCATAAAATTGATACCGCCATTGGTTTCGTTTCTATTCATAATACATTTCCCCCACTGAACTTCGGTGGGGACTCCATTAGACGGTGGCGACTGATTGCCCCATGTTGGATTTCTGTTCCTTTCAGAGGAGTAATTGCCTCCCAAATTTAAATAATATCTAATTTATAACTTAACCAAGGCATTAATATTGAAATAATAATCCACAATTTAATTTTCAATGATAAAAACTCGATATATAGAAAAATAAATCAACAAATATAATATAAAAATAATAATATAAAAATTTATTAATCCACCTACCCTAAAAATATATTTATCCATGTAGATAATAGTTAATATCGACCATCAATAAGAGTATTAATTAAAATTTAATAAAACCATATTTTACACAAGATTAATTTTAATATATGTGAATTACGACACAATAATATCATTTAAATTATCTCAAATACGACTATATTTAATTTGTGTTTGGTTGCTTGTATTTTTATTTATAAGCACGAACATTTAAAACATTATTTTTAATTTCACTTTGATTGAGGTAAAAAATTAACATTGAAAATAAAGAAATGTTATATACTTTATCCAAAGAAGACCTCGCTACAGCACTGACGCCGTATTATAAAGATTTTTATGATCAACTTTAGGATCATCAAAAAGAAAATATTAGTTTTGACATGGTTGTAAATGATGCTTACAAGAGATTGCATTTTAATAATTCAGCTCCAACTGACACTGATGGAAGATCAAAATTAATAGAGTACGCAGGTGAATCTCCATGCATTCATGCAATTGGTATAGTTGTCGCAGATGCTTTTAAACTTGCATTTAAATTCATGGGCATACATAAACTTGAAAGAGAATCAGCCACACAGATATTATTGAAAAAATTAGGTCATGAGGCTATACATGAGTTATTGACTATCGTTCATGACCTTAAGAATTCGAATTCTATTACTGATAAATCAAAGCATACCTGGTCATTAATTGCTAAAGTTAAGGATGATATAGGTATTTCTGGAATAACTGATTGCTTAAAAGAGACAATGCATTGGTACAATTGGATGATTACTGGAATAACTGCAATCGCACAATTAACCATATGGTTTGCTACAGGTGGAGCTGCATTTATTGCAGAAATAGCACTAGCGGGTCCTGCTATAGCCAGATTGGCCCTTGACTCTGTAGACGCGGCTAATACTTGTTCATAAAACCTTTATCTGTAATCTCATTTAATTATCAAGGAACTTATTATTTATTATAAGTTCCTTTCAATATAAATATCATCCTTCATATTATAAACTCGAATAAATCAGACGCTAAAATATAAAACAAATAATGTTTTCACCTTGTAAATTCAATATAATAATCACCATTAATATCTACAAATAATTTCTCTGTCCAATTATATATAACAGAAATACATTTATTATTTCTTAATAACAACATTAGTTTTCACACCATTATTATAACAGATTAAATTTTTATTTTATGAATAGATAAGACATTGTTTTGAATAGAAAAGATTTGTCTATCTTTTAAATTATTAATACTGAAAATACGAATAATAAGCCAACTACTCATATAATATTGCCCCAATCGGGCAAGATTTAGACCAAAAACCTGACAGTCACCAGCATAAAATAACCGATAACTGTCAGACCAAATCTAAAACAATCCATTGTGGAACTTCAATCACTATTCAAATTCAAAATGGCGCATGACCTGATTAAAGGGCATCAGCTACAGCATTAACTTGTGCAGTTAAGCTTTCCAAACCACCGCCCGATAAATACCACAGATCAGATTTCAGGTAAGTGATTTTGCCATTCTTATACGCCGAAGTAGATTTTATTTTATCATCTTCAAATTTTTCTTTGTTCAGCTTACCTGCGCCAATTGCTTCACTACGGTCAATAATGAGAATCACATCAGGATTGGCTTTAGCAATCATATCAGAAGTCACTACAACAAATTTGTTTTTATCTTCACCAGCAGGAATAGATACTTCTGCTTTCTGTGCCTTAACCACGTCATACACTACGCTCTGGTCATTCAGAGCTAATTTACCTGCGTTATGCAGTAATACTAAAACTTTTGCATCAGAAGATTTAGCTTTATCCTGAGCTTTAGCAATGGTTTTTTCCAGCTCAACAAGCTGATCTTTTACTTCACTCTGTTTATTAAACAATTCACCTAATAACGTTATGTTACTTTCAACTGAAGCCAGATAATTTTTGCTATCAATTCCCAGATTAATTGTCGGTGCTATTTTTGACAGCTTTTCATAGGAAGAAGTTTGACGCCCGCTAATAACGATCAAATCAGGTTTAATTTGCGCCAATTTTTCCAGATTTGGCTCTTTCATACCCCCCGCATTTTCTACCCCTTTAGGTAAGCTATTACGGAGATATTCAGGCGTATTACCAGTAGGTAATGCAACAACCCTATCTGATAAACCTAATTTAACTAATGAATCATAAATACCGAAATCAAATGAAACGACTTTCTGAGGATTTTTTTTGACTTCAGTTTCACCGGAAAGGTGCTTAACTGTGATCTTATCATTAGTCTGAGCTGTAACTACATTTGGGGTAACTATATTTGGTGTAACTACAGAAGATTCCTGACTAAATGCGGAATGGCTTGCAACAGCAAATAACGATACCAGAACGACAGGGATTATCTTTTTCATATATCGCACTCCAAGAAAGGATATTTAGTAAACATTTGCATTCTAGGTAGCGAAAAAAATATGTCAATCTAAATAAGAATCAATTTCAAATTGATTCTTATTTGTGATTATTAGCAGTTATTTAATAGAATTCAGTAACTCAATTCTTTGTTGCTCAAGGCCACTGACCTTACCGCAAACCTCTTTGCCAAAACGCTGGAAATCTTCTTCCTGAGTCCGCCATTCAGCTTTCAAATTATTCTGCAATCCACCCAAACTACCAAGCAACGATTGTAATGCCTGATTATTATCACCATTCAGGCTAAATTGTTTATTGCCGATCTCATTTATACTGTCCTGTAACACCCCACCAAGATTTTGCTCAATTAAGCTACGGCTATCTTTTTCAACCTGCTTAATTGCTTGATGGTGGAATGCCATACCATCAGCGCGAGTTTCAATGATTCGGTTTATTTGCTGATTAAGCCCTGACTCAAGCTCAGACAACCGGTTACGCACATTGCTATCCTTACCGATAGTATCCACTACCACTTTATCCAAGGATTTACGAGCCGTTATCAGATGTTTTCCGGTTTCTTGCTTAATCCAAGGCAAATCCTGCCGCAAAGTCTGCTGATAACGTTGTGCTTTCTGACGCTGTTCAGTATTTAAACTTAAGTTCTTACCATCGCGAGTTACTGAACCATCCGGTGAAATCTGGAGATTGCCACTTGCCCCCACAACCTGAACTGATTGAGAAGTAATAATAATGTCATTCTGTGGATTTACCTGGCATTCATAACCTGCCTGAGCCTGAGCAACAAATAGCAAAGATGCAACAGTGATAATTTTGCGTAACATGTTTTCTCCTAAGAAAATCACCTGAGAATTAAAAAATGGATTGAGAGTTAAAAAACGGATCGCCCAACACGATCGGCTAACAATTCTAGGGCAGCACAACCCGCCAAAGAGTTCCCCGATCGATCCAATTCCGGTGACCAGACAGCAACAGTAAACTCTCCCGGCACGACACATACGATCCCACCACCAACGCCCGATTTTCCTGGCATGCCAATCCTGAATGCAAACTCGCCGGAACCATCATACATACCACAGGTCATCATCAGTGCATTAATCTGCCGGGCCTGACGTGGACTAAGGATTTGCTGCTCAGAGCCTATCGTACTCCCCTGATTCGCCAAATAAATAAAACATTTAGCAAGCTCAATACAGTTCATTTTCAAAGCGCAATAATGAAAATAAGTTTGCAGTACCGCGAGCACATCATTATCGAAATTACCGAAGGATTTCATCAGATAGGCAATCGCCGCATTGCGGTGAGAATGTTCCATTTCAGAACGGGAAACTTTGCTGTCGTAACAAATATCAGGGCAACCAGCAAGTTTGCGCACCACTTCCAGCATACGCTGTTTAGGCGCACTCAATCGCGACTGCAACATGTCACAGACAATTAATGCACCCGCGTTAATAAAAGGGTTACGGGGTTTGCCTTTTTCCAGTTCCAATTGAACTAACGAGTTAAATGGCTGACCTGAGGGTTCCTGCCCGACCCGTTGCCAGATCTCTTGTTCCTGATAACGCGTCATGGCTAGAGTCAGGCTTAATACCTTAGAAATAGATTGAATCGAAAAACGCTTCTCAGCATCTCCGGCACGGAATATCTGCCCATCGATGGTACAGATGGCTATTGCCAGATTATCAGCAGGAACTTCCGCCAATGCAGGAATATAATTTGCCACTTTCCCTTGGCCAATCAGGGGACGAACTTGTCGCAAAATATCCGACAATAACGTATTAGAGAACGTTGTACTCACTGATTTTACTCCAGACAGGGGCACTCACTAATCACCAGAGACCCCTGTTGTAATTCATGCAAGCTATTTTATAGCGATATACCCGTTATCTTTCAAGTTGCCTCTTTGTTGGCTGTACTCACCCCGGTCACATAGTTCTCTATGCTCCCGGGGATTCGCTCCCTTGCCGTCGCTATCCATCTTGAAATCCATAGGGTATAGATTAATCAATCCCACCAAACATCAAACAATTCGGAAGTCATGACATCTTCCATACCGCGATCCTTCAACCACTTTTCAACCAATTGGCGATGCTCTTCTGTACACATACCAATTTTTTGCAAACAGATTAAACCTTCCCAATGCAGATAACCGCTGGCATCCAATGCTAAGCCATTAGATTCAATCAGCTCATCAATAAATGCATCAACAGTGCTATCGATAACATCTACAGGTGTATTAGATGGGAAACTCCACTTAACAGAAAAACCTAACTCCTTAAATTCATCAATATGCATCTTCTTACGCAAACGACGACTGCGGTTTTTAGCCATTACTTAATCCTCTTAAACATTATGTCCCACACGCCATGCCCCAACCGCTGACCGCGCAATTCAAATTTCGTTATCGGGCGTGAAGATGGACGCGGTACATAATCACCATCCTCAGACAAATTAAGGTAATTATCTACGCCATTCATCACTTCCAACATATGCTCAGCATATGGCTGCCAATCAGTCGCCATATGGAATACGCCACCCACTTTCAACTTGCTTCTTATCAATTCAGCAAATGGCGGCTGTACAATCCTGCGTTTATTATGACGTGCTTTATGCCACGGATCCGGAAAGAAAAGCTGTACCATTTCCAAACTATTATCCGGGATCATGTTTTCCAGCACTTCAATCGCGTCATGGCACATCACCCGCAAGTTACCGATATTTTCATCTTCTGCGGAAGCCAGACAAGCGCCAACGCCAGGCGCATGAACTTCAATCCCAAGAAAATCTTTTTCTGGATTCTGACTTGCCATTGTGACAAGGGATGCCCCCATGCCAAAGCCAATTTCCAACACCACCGGGGCTTCTCGCCCAAAAAGTGCTGCCAGCTCCAGCTTTTCTGCCTGATACTCAACACCTATTTTTGGCCAGAGATTATCAAGTGCTTGTTGCTGACGATTAGTTAACCGGCCCTGACGACGAACAAAACTCCTAACACGGCGCAACGCCCTGCCATTTTCATCAAATTCCGGCGAAATTACGTTATTTATCATGGTATTTCTGTCAGTTTTAAAAGCATTTATTCAGCCGCTTATGGCTGCTTTACCAGCAAACCACCTATCCCCGTCATCTTTCAAGTTGCCTCTTTGTTGGCTGCACTCACTCACCCCGGTCACATAGTTACCTATGCTCCCGGGGATTCGCTCCCTTGCCGTCGCGATGCATCTTGAAATCCATTGGGTATAAAAGAGAGCGCATTATCCAAAGATGGGCGATTTTAGCAAGTCCGATCGTGACAAGTACAATTTTAATACGGAATTTAATACGAAATTGCGTAGCGCTGCGAAAACAAAGTTCCGGTTTACAGCGAGGTTACACTATGTTGCAATCCTATTCACGAAACACTGATTTTCCCTAAAGACAATTATCCCAATGATGGAAGCAAAGCAATTCTCCGCAGTGGTACTAGATTGGTACCATCGTTACGGTCGTAAAACCCTGCCCTGGCAATTGGAAAAGACCTCTTATCACGTCTGGCTTTCAGAAGTGATGTTGCAACAAACTCAGGTTGCGACGGTCATTCCCTATTTTCAGCGCTTTATTTCACGTTTTCCCGATGTGACTTCACTTGCCGCAGCCCCCCTTGATGAAGTCCTACATTTGTGGACCGGCCTTGGTTACTACGCTCGCGCTCGTAATTTACATAAAGCAGCACAACAAGTTGTGGAGTTGCACCAAGGTCAATTCCCAACAACTTTTGAAGATGTTGTCGCCCTACCTGGCGTTGGTCGTTCAACAGCGGGGGCAATCCTTTCACTTTCTCAAGGTAAACATTTCCCAATTCTTGATGGCAACGTTAAACGGGTATTAGCCCGCTGTTATGCCGTGGAAGGTTGGCCAGGTAAAAAAGAGGTTGAAAGCAACCTTTGGCAAATCAGCACCAATGTAACGCCGGCGCAAGAGGTGGAATATTTTAATCAGGCGATGATGGACTTAGGCGCAATGGTTTGCACTCGCAGCAAGCCGAAATGTGAAATCTGCCCATTAAATCAAGGATGTATCGCTTACGCTAACCATAGCTGGACCAAATATCCAGGTAGAAAACCTAAACAGAGTATTCCTGAGAAAACAGCTTATTTCCTGCTGATGCAGAATAATGATGCTGTCTGGCTGGAACAACGCCCACCAACGGGGATCTGGGGTGGTTTGTTTGCGTTTCCTCAGTTTGAAAGCATGGATTTACTAAATGGCTGGTTAGAGCAATCAGGTATTTCTCATAGTAAACATGAACAACTCACCGCATTCCGCCACACATTTAGCCATTTTCATCTAGATATTGTGCCGATAAAAATAAATATTTTATCCTTTACTACCTGCATGGATGAAAATAAAGGACTTTGGTATAACTTACAGCAACCCGCGACTGTTGGGCTGGCAGCACCAGTTGAATATCTATTACAGCAACTAAGCTAATCTCATACCCACTATTTTGAGGATTTATTATGAGCAGAACTGTTTTTTGTACTTTCTTACAACGTGAAGCCGAAGGACTGGATTTTCAGCTTTATCCGGGCGAATTGGGCAAACGCATTTTCAATGAAATATCCAAAGAAGCATGGGGACAATGGATGAGCAAACAAACCATGCTGATCAATGAGAAAAAACTCAACACCATGAACCCGGAAGATCGTAAATTGCTTGAACAGGAAATGGCTAAATTCCTGTTCGAAGGTCATGATATTCAAATTGATGGATATACCCCACCAGAAAAATAATATTTAGCTTTCATCAGAGCCAGCGGCTCTGATGTTGTATTCAATACCAGATGGCAATGTAAGATGAAAAAACTGTTAGTACTGTTTGTTATTGCCCCAATTCTTGTTTCCTGTACCAGCAACAAAAATCGTGAATACCGTGAAGAATATATAAAAGATACCAATGGTTTTGATATTTTGATGGGCCAGTTTGCTCATAACATTGAGAACATTTGGGGGTTGCATGAAGTATTAATTGCAGGCCCAAAAGATTACGTAAAGTATACCGATCAATACCAAACTCGCAGCCATATCAATTTTGAAGCTGGAACGATCACGATTGAAACAATTTCCCCAATTGACCCTACGACCTATCTACGCAAGGCCATTATCACGACCTTATTAATGGGTGACGATCCAGGTTCCGTTGATCTCTATTCTGATACTAACGATATTCAGATCAGTAAAGAACCCTTTCTTTACGGACAAGTTATGGACAACAACGGCCAACCGATTCGTTGGGAATGGCGAGCAACACATTTTGCAGATTATCTGATTGCCAACAAATTACAAAAACGCCAATCTGGTTTACATGTCATTTGGTCTGTCACTATACAACTGGTTCCAAACCATTTGGACAAACGTGCTCATAAATACCTGCCACTGATTCGTCAAGCTTCCATTAAATATGGCATAGATGAATCCTTAATTTTGGCAATTATGCAAATAGAATCCAGTTTCAATCCCTATGCAGTCAGCCGTTCTGATGCACTTGGGCTGATGCAAATTGTACAACATACTGCTGGCCGTGATGTCTTTAAGATGAAAGGTAAATCAGGGCAACCAAGCCGTAGTTATCTATTTGATCCAGAAAATAATATCGATGCCGGCACAGCATATTTATCGATATTACAAAACAGTTATCTGGGTGACATCACTAATGCAACATCTCGCCGTTACGCGGTAATAACGGCTTACAATGGTGGTGCAGGTAGTGTATTACGGGTATTTTCCAGCGATAAGAAAAAAGCGGCTCAAATTATAAATAAAATGGCGCCGGGTGATGTTTATGAAACCCTAACGACCAAACATCCATCGGCAGAATCACGTCGTTACCTGATGAAAGTCAATACTGCCCAGAAAGTCTATCATCATTAAGACATTAAAATATTAAGAAAATAACGGGGAGCAATTTTTCTACTCTCCGTTATTATTTTGCCTATATTTCTGGCTAATCGAATAATTTCAAAGCACAAATCACTATTCCCAAAGAAATCTATTGACGAGCTCTACCGAATACGGTTTAATGCGCCCCGTTGCCCGGATAGCTCAGTCGGTAGAGCAGAGGATTGAAAATCCTCGTGTCGGTGGTTCGATTCCGCCTCCGGGCACCAATTCAAAGCGCGTTGATTGAGAGATGAAAGCTCGACGGGCGTTCGATATCAGAACCTGGAATGCATAATTGTAGATTGATCAGTTTTGCGCCACTTGGATATAAATATAAAGGTTCTAGGATTAGGATATCTGAGAAATTAGATGTCCTTTTTTCGTTCAAGCGCAATACTTACAAGTTCTATTGCAACTGTCAAACCATCCAAACCAAAATTAATGAATTAATTAATACGATATTGTATGTTGATTAATCAACTTTCCTAATTGATCAGAAGAAGGTTAATTATGGGAAATTACATCAGTTCAAAAAAATTCCCTATCTTGCTTGCTACAAGAAATTATTTATGTAGAAAAAGACAGGTTCAGGCCACAGCGAAGATATTTTGTTTTATCTGATTAACATTTCTCCTCTCTCTGGTTCAACATCGATATACAGCATTAATTCACGCTCCAACGCACGCCCGGCAATATCCAGATTGATATCAATATATTCCATCGTTGTGGCAATACTGCGATGGCCCAGTAATCCGCGCACCATTTGCAAATTACGATCAGGCGCTTTCATCAGTTCAGTTGCCAGGGTATGCCGGAAACGGTGTGGACCCACATCAAATCCACACTCTTTTGATAAGCGCCGAAAGAATGATTTTATCGTCTGTAATTGGTCGGTTTAGTTTCCTTTGTCTGTTTTGGCGGTAAAATAGCCCACACAAAACAGGGGATCACTCAATTTTGCCCCAGCAGCCTGAGCACGCTCCAGCAAAATCTCCAGTCGCGGATACAACCATTTCACCACCGGCACCTGATGTTCATAATGGTTCTTACTCCCCTCGGAGCAAAGAATAATCCGACGCTCATGCAGGTCAATATCCCCCAACCGGATATGTAATAACTGATTTTGCCGCATCCCGGTATAACGCAATGTATCCAGTACCGTCAGCCAGTACCAGGTCGGATATAATGCACAGCGAGCACGATGGCTATCCCCTGTCCGTCGCTCCCGCTCTTCAAATTGCCCCATCGTGAGATACAAGGCTGTCAGTTGTTTTTTGGTCAATGCTTTATTTTTGTTCGCATTGACCTTTACACCATTAAATGGGTTTTCCGTTTGGGGCAGTATCTTTTCTTCTATCGCCAAATTAAACACCGCCTGCATATGCGTAATCTTACTGTTCCAGGTCACACCTTTCAGTCCGCGCTGATGCAACACATATCTGCGCCATGCCAGGACTTGCTGTCGGGTCACTTGAGCAGGCCGATTGTCCACACCTGCAAACACCTGGAAGGTATTCACCACCTTGCGATAACTTGACTCCGTATCCGGCCGCAAAATTCTGGCAAAGAAATACTCATCCAGCAGGTTATCCCAGGTCATACTGTCCATCTCTACTTCCTCACTTCATCAATTTAAAAACCCATTGCGGGGCGCAGAAAATAACATATTGTTATTAAAGATGCTTTCTCATGAAATCATGAGAAAAGGGCTATCCTCTGGTACAGAACGGCCACGATAAAGCAACGTGTTCTTGATTAAGTAGCCATGAATACGTTGATAGGAGCCAGTCCGATCAGCCGAATCATAAAGATGACAACAACAAAAACACTTTCCACCACTGACTCGATGTCGTCCCAGCCGCTAAAATGCGGTTTGTACCCGTTTCCATTTTTGGCTAACCTCTTTGCCATCTTCCAGTTTCTTCTCACCGAGAAACTGGAAGAAAATGGCCGGCGCACTCACAAACACAAAACCACTGACCAGATGTATCCGGGCTTGCGGCGTATTAATGGTCATTACCCCATGCCTTAATCCAGCGGACAACCAATCCCAGAATTGCTCTCCAATACAGGGGGGCTCAATCGCATTTTTGTTCTGCCATGTTGCCTGAACCGCGTGTTGTGAAGGCACTGATGTGTATGGCGGTACGATTTCCGCTTCACTGGCCATAACCTGTTCTGTCACTGTGCCCGCGACATTCATCCCCATTAATGACAATAGCTGTTGCGTGCTCCCATCCGACTGTACCCCTTTCTCCGGTGCGACTGTCATGACGGCAGAAGAGATCTCATCAACTGGCCTCACGGCTGATGAAACAATTTCAGTCATCGGGTTATCTTCCTGCCGTCTCTGAGAAGGCAGAACACTGTCCATTGTTGTTGATAAAGGCGTAGCAGAAACATCAGGATTGCCTGAAACAATCATTTGCGGTGATGCCGCCGCGACAGATAATCTTTCTGATATTGTCGGCGCGCCCGCTTTATTCAAAGCTTCTATAATTATCTGATTGATTGCGTCATCTTCCTTCATGTCACCGGATAAAATACAGAACAGCGCAGGCAAGGCATGAGGTACTGACGCCAGCCAGGTCAACGCCTTAGCCGGCAGCAATCGTCCGGCGAGTACCCCCCCGAAATGACAGGCAACCCTCGTCTCCACGGGAGGAGTTTTGAACCGGAAACGATACGGCCCCTGCGGCACAACCCATCCCGGGTACCAGGGTTGGCCTTCATCCAGTTCCCCGTCAAACTGGGCCAAAACAGGTAAAAAATGAAATAACGCAGCGTAAAACACCACCGTGTTCCATATCACACTTTGTTCTGCCTGCGTCTCAGGGGCCACCCCCGGCGGTAACATCTGCCCTTTTGCCAGACGTACGGCAAATGCAGTACATTGCAAAGTCACATCTATCAAGCCACCCAGGTGGGCATAAGACCCCTGCGGTGCCGCCGGAAGTTGTTGCATCAATGCAACACACTCATGTAACGGGGCCAGCCACAATGCCTGATAGTGTGTTTTAGGTAATGCACTGTTGTCCCACAGACACTGTAAACACTGCCGTCGCCGGGAAATATCCAGCAAGAGCCTGGACTCAGACGGCAAAAAGTAGCCTGCTTTGACCGTTTCTGGGATGGAAGTGGGTTGTGGAAGTGACTTTTTTCCTGCGGAGGTTCCCGCCAGCAGGATTTTAATTTTTTTCAACACGATTAATCTCCTCTTTTTTCCCAAAACCCTAATACATCCTCTGGCAGGGACAAGGCAAAACTCTTTTCCGGGAATAAAAATTAATCAATGAAAACTGCACGCAATGATTCAAACGTTCCCAATTCCGTCACGGGTAAACGAAGCGTGTATCCGGTTATTTCGTTGAATCAATCATGATAAGTACAAAAGGCACATGGCGGCTCATGCAAGAAAGGATTAAGGGAAATAGAATGTGTCCAGTGCATCTGGGAAGCACTGCCGATTCAGACCAAAACGTGTCAGGGATAAACAAAACAACTTCAATCGATTTATTTCTCATCTCCGTCCTGTTCGGCCCAAGAACCGGACACTCCCCCTCAGAGGAATATTCCCCCAATGGGTAAATCGCCGGCGTCATATCCGCCGGCAGTAGTGTTATCAGACGCTCAGGTAAACCTGAACCTGTTTTTTATGTCAATTCACCACAGAAATTCCCCTACGGGATAACATTGTCAGTGCACTAACACCCGTCATGTGAAACATTGCCGAGAATGTAGTCCGGTCCGACCACTTTACGGGTACCGTCCTCATCTTCCTCACCAAATTCCAGTTCATCAATAATACCCACTTCCCACTGCCCATTCCGGTATTTGTCGTAACCACAACAGCCACAGACCTCCTTAAAATAATGGGTGATACGGCAGTGATATTGCCTGGATAAAGGCACTATGATTTTTTCATACCACAGCTCCCTGGGTGTTTTGTCAAAATGTCCGGTCAGACTGCCATCATCATTGTGCTTCCAGGCTATTTCATAACCTCGCGGCTGTGCCATACCGTACAATCGGATATACAACTCACGAGTCGTCTCATGATCCTTTAACAATCCGCCACAAAATCCATTGATTTCACTCGCAAGACGGGTCGGTATCAGCAGAAACAAGTCACAAGGCACCGTCTCTGTCAGCCGATCATCAAGATGAGACCACAGCATTTCCGTGTCACGTTCTCCGTTCCAATCAACCAAACCGAACCAGTCACAGGACTTTTGGTTAAATAAAGCCATGATGGTTTTCTGCGCTGTCGGGAGCAACGTCTCCCATTTTCGCTCGGCCAGACCACTTTGTTGGTATAGCCTGTCAATCTGTTGGCTAGTGACTTCATCAAGCGCAACATTCTCTTTTAACAAGGCCAGCCATTGCTCAAATGCCCAATTTTCCGGTGACATTTCACCCACTCCACTCGCTACCAGCGCTGGATAAAGTGGGTAATCTATTGTTTTAGTCGGTTGCAGAAGACCAGCACAGCCCGCGACAAACAGCTTAATACTTTGATGGATCGCCTGCCCGTAATAGGGAATTTTGTCTCCCAATCCCCATTGTCGCAGGGCATCCAGTTGGTCAGGTTGGCCAGTGATATTCAAACGATTAGCGTACCACTTCGACATAGTAAAAAATCCTCTTTTTTTACCTGAAAAAGGGCACACCTTGTGAAGGCAATGCCCCCACAGGCCAGTGATAAGTTCAGAAATGTGAAAAAAGGCTATCCGGCTTTCGGATAGACCCATTCAAGTTATTTATAACCGGACAGCCGGTCTCCACAATTTTGTGGCCTGTACATCAGAGCGCCTTCTCTTTCCAAACGCCGCGATAATCCTGCCCGTCATCACCCGGTACACATCAGGCCGGAAACGCCTGCCGTGGCGACGGGCAGTTTTATGCTTACGAACAGTTTTTAGGTAAGTTTTGGTCTTAATCTTTTTCATCAATAATGCTCCGAAATAAAAACGGGCGTTATCCCCTGACGGGAAATAACGCCCGTCAGGGTGAAAATGACTGCCGACATCCCGGCAATCAGGGGTAAAATTGTGTGATAATTTGTGTGGCTGTCAGCGTCACCTTCAGATCACATTTGTCATTCAGTAACCGGTTGAGTGTCAATACGGAGAAACCCAGCTTTTCCGCAAAATCATCTCCGCCCACCGCCTCCCGGGCACGTTCATACCAGCCTTCGTCCTTCTCTGGATGATAACCGCACGCATAAGCGACAAGATGCCTGCCGTTTTGCATCGTACCCATATCAGACATGATATAAACGCCCTGATCCTTGACCAGCAACACGTCACACTGATGGGCTATCGCTTCCCGCAACACAGGTTTCAGATCTTTAGCCTTAAAAAGTAACATCGTCATTCTCCTGAGGAGAAACGTTCCCATTGAGGGAACATTTCCCCCAATGGGTTAAATTTTAGTTATGCTGCCAGCCTCTGTACTGGTGAAGACAGGTTCACTGAACGGGTTTTCCGCACAAACTGCTCATCTACCCAGGTGATTGCCTCATCCACCACATCCCGATAATCTCTGACTGTTGGGTTGTTAACATCTTCAATGTCTACATCTGATCGAAAACTCTCTATCACACGATCATTTTTGTATACCACATCAACCCGAAACTGGACGGGTGTCATAAATCCATCGGAGACCGCATCGATATAGTCTTCGAGATACCCTGACTCAAATTCCTCTGCCTCAATATTGTGCAAATCCTGCGGCCCCATTAATACATCGATGTAACCGATAGCGAAGGAAAAACGCCGTATTAAACGGGGCTCAACCTGTAAGTAACGAGAAATTGCCCCAAACGTTCAAAACAATACTGACACGTTTCTGTCAACTGCTTATCCAAATAGTCCATAAAACGTGTCCAGTACTGTCGTGTTTTTCTGAACTGTTCCAGCCCCATTTGCTCATCTTCCGGCAGTCTGTCCTGCGCCGTCAGATGCAAAAACTGCTCTGCCGTCAGATTCAGTAACACGGCGGTATCCGGCCGGATAAGCGCATCCACACGACCACTGCTTTCCGGATGGGTATAAGGCATCAGCATCGGATCCTGATAAACATGAGATATCGCATCCATTCCCCGTATCCATAACGTCAGGATACGCTCACTATTTCTGCATCTGGCCCGGTTTGCCGGATCCTCAGACAAACTGTCCAAAAGATGAGTCATAATGGGCAAAAGTAACTCTTTGGTAAACTTTATATGGGTATTGACGTAATCTCCCTGGCTCTCATGAAACAGATAGAAAATAGCGTCGTCATCCAGCTCCAGCCCCATTCGCTCTGCGAATTGATGCCGGATATAAAAACGTAATAAAGACATAAGGGAAATCTCGTGATTGACGGGGTTCCCCCTGTAGGGGATATCCCCTATCGGGTTAATGTGATGCCACACAATAGTGACTTGAATTAAAGATATGTGTCAGCTGGCCTTGCGCATCGCTATTTCATCTTCAGCTTCCTGACGCTGACGTTTGAACTGCCAGAAGCCTAAATGGTACATTGGCGTCACCATTTGCTGAGACATGACATGAGTGAGTGAATTGCCTACCGTGACCACGGCCGGGATACCCAGCAACGACAGTTGGATATACGTCATCATCGCGGCAACCGGGGCGATATCGACACAAAACGCCAACATCTGCTGCTGAGGATTAAACCCCGCTTCCAGCAGGGTCTGATGCATCGCAATAATCATCCCGCCGGCACCACAAGCCGGGTCAGACACCGTGATATATTCATGCTCTCCGGATCCCAACTTCGTCAAGCCTTCAGTGAACTGCATTCTGGCCATCATATGGCTGACAGGAAACGGCGTAAGATACTGACCGGCCTGGTCATTACCTAATTCCAGCGCCATGAAAATAGACCCCAGAAAATCACCGACCTCATACTCCAGACCCATAATAACTTCACTCAGCAAACGACTCAGCCGGAATGCATCTTCACGGGAATAACGTTTAACCCGCTGCATATAGTCCGCTTCAAATTCCTCATTTTGCAACAGCGCGTTATACAATGAACAGGCGGCCATATGCACAAAATCACAGAACACCTGCCAGCGGTTTTCATGGGGTGCAATCTGGTTAAACAGTCTGATAAAAGCCTGTTTATGTGGATTCGGTTCCCGGTAAGTTGCCGCCAATGGCAGTTCCACAACGTTATCGTCAATTGGATCATTATCTTCATCCGCATAACTACGGTCAGACGCCACCGGCGGTAACAACAACCATTCAGAATGTGATGATCTGTCCGGTTCGCCAGTATCAGCGGGTTCTGTCACCGGGATCCGAGCATAGTTCAGATACGATGGCTGGCTGGCGAATAACGCCAGTGCCTCGCTGGCCTGCCCCAACTCTTCCGGGAACAACCTGCCTTCTGGCTGGTCATGCCGTTCCCAGTGATATATTCGGGCTAAAGCACTGACAGCCATCAGCGGCGTGATACCCTGATCAATATGGCGCTGAACCACCTCATCATATTCCAGCATGGTGTCATTCAGCGGCAGACCATAGTGCTCACTGAGCAACACGGCAGCCATCTGCTGCCACAATTCCACCTGGCTTGGTAACTGCTGTCGCCGGTCTTGCAAATAATCCATTGCACGGCGGGCATCATTAGCAGCCTGAAATAACCACCACGGATCTGAGCCCAAAGCATGTTCCCGGAGTATCGTATTATCAGGATATACCAGGTTACCCCGGACACCCGTCAATGCAGCCAAAAACGCGGCGCCTAGTGCTGTCACCCATTGTTCCCGACTTTCATCCCACTCACTTCGGGCTGTCAGGCCAAAACGGTTTAACCGGGACGGATGGCCAGAGGCATGAACCAGTTGATGCAATAAATCATGCCAGTATTGTGTACTTTCGGCATAGTCCTGACAGCCAGGCAGTTCAATACGGTCATGCAACGACCGGTAAACGGGCACAATGCCTGACCGATGAACCACCGGGATCCCACTGGCCGTCACCAGTTGCTGAACAGCGGCAAAACCGGGAGCCGGACGGGGGGGTAAAGGGCAACCTGGTTGGAGTTCTGCCGGCAGTCCTTCACATTGTTCCAGATTAATCACACGCATCAGCGACATTGAAGGCCGGTAACGGACGATGGTTGTCGGTTTTTCACCTTTGACCACACATCCGCCTAACGCTCTTAAATCATTACCGGTTAACCAGCGATTAGATATCAGCTGCCGCTGCAACATAGTTTGCCAGAGCAACAGCACATTGATACCGCTAAACGGTTGTCCGGTCAGCGCATGCTGCGGCAAACCGTACTCACTGGCCGCTTGCCAAGGCTGCTGCCAGAGCACCCCTCCACTTTCCAGGCTGTCTGTAAGACGTCGGGTTATTAACCGGCAGATATCGTCCGGTAGGTAAGAAATGGTCATCATCTTTCCTGTCTAAAATTAAGGAAGAGACCATTCCACAGGGAGTCGTCTCTCCCCTGGAGATAAATAATTAGCGCATGAAATAATGAGCTATTCTGGCCGGTAACGCAGTCAGCTCGTGATAAACTGCTGACAAATCAACCTCATAAGCATGAAGAATCAAATATACTCCCGTCACCAGCGACGTCAATGCTATCCCGGTCAACAGCCAACGACGACGCTGCCTGAGTTTCTTCTCCTTTAGCTGAACCTGTTGATACAGGAACAGCCCCAGCGTCTGCAACTCACTGAACCGGTGAAATTCCTCACGCCGTAAGGCTTCACATGCCTCATCGTAACGCTCAAGCTCTGTCGGATGATGACGAGCAAGAAAACAACGGTAACCGTGATTTCTCAGGGTGTGATAGTGATTGTCGAATTGCGCCTGCAACCACTGATTAAACCGGCTACGGGTTTTTTTGAATATTTCCGGCTCAGCCAGCGCCTGCACGGACAGGGACTGGGACGGTGACCGAATGTGTTCTTTAGTCGTCATTGTACTCATAGGGTTAACTCCTGTTGTAAAAAAATGACTGACGGAGTTAACCCTCACGGGTTTCCCCGTCAGGGTAATCAATAAAATTAGGCGTCCAACGCAATCAGCAACCGATCAGATTCATGTTTAAGCCGCAGCGCTTGCCATAAGGGGGCCTTCATGTCGCCGTCATGCGGCAAACAGAAAAAACCAAACGTCACCTCACACGTTCCCGGCTTTGCTGCCGACCAGGCTTTGAACGCCTGGTAAATCAGTTGATGAAACCGCTCTGTTTCATATTCTGGCGCAGACGGATAACTTACCATTCGCAGCCAGACAGGCTCCTCAATCGCCACAGCCGGCATCACCGCCCGGGTAACGGCAGTCAACGTCTCATTGACCATTATGCGGCCTCATCATAAGCTTTCAACAAACTACGCTGTCTCAGCAGACGCGTGAGCATCTGTTGCGCCGAATCCACCGCTTCCGTTTCGTCGATAAGGTACCGCTCGCCATAAAACGGCTCCGGACTCTCCTCACCGAAATACAGCAACTCCACACCCGGTTTGTAGCTGTGTCTATCTCTGACCACAACCGGTCTCCCACACGACTTCGCGTCATCAGAAAGTTGCCATTTACCGGCATACACCGTGTGTCTTCGCGCATGAGCTGCCGGTAACCTCACCGGTCTTCGCCGTAACAACCAGGACAGCACATGGTAAAACGACAACGAAATCCAGCGAATCACGCCCCAAAGCACTGTCACAAAGATCATTAGCATGGTTCGTCTCCTTTTATCCCCATAACAACCGGAAAACCAGTAACAACACACCCAGCGTTAAGATCCCTGCAAATTTAAGCAGCGTTATCACGCTCAAAAGTTTGAAGAGTGCGTCACGATCACGGTAGTCACATTCATCACGGATCAAATCGCGGATGAGGGATTGTTGTTTCGGGGTTAATGTCTCTGAAGCCGGCAGGATTATCGGATCAGAAGGTGAATGAAAAGCAGGCATTAACAGCTCCTGTTACCGGAAACCCGCCCTTGACGGGGACAAGCCCCGGGAAGTGAAAAAAGATGTCCGTCAAGAACATCATACAAAGTGAATAAATCCGTCAGGTCAATCCTTATCAGGACGCCTTTAAGATACGGGAACTGGCCCTGTTATCGCCAACCCGGGAAACACGCCTCACTTGGGTTAAATAAAAATTCAGTTCGAATAAGCAGATAATATTTAATCAATAGCCGCGAGTATTTTTTCAGCTTCTGAATGCCCACGAGCATAACCATACAAAGCATGAAAGGCTTTAATATCGTCGTCCTGCTCACTGAAATCTGCCAGTTCATACAGAGAGAATAGCGTCACCGTGATGCCAAAAGCCTCCGCTGACATGATCCCCTCAAAACCATTATCCTCAACAAACACACGGTATTGTTGTTGAAACGTCGGAACGGCATAAAAAATGCCATTTGACAAAACACGGCCCTCCCAGAAATCGCCCTGATACCCGGGACATAACCGAATGGCCCGGCGAAAAAACATTTTCTTTAACAACGCCTCAAGCCAGCTTTGTGTCGAAAACAGTTCTTCAAACCGGACAGATTTCACCGATATTTCCGTTGATAACGATAAAGTTTGCATAATATTTCCTCGAATGAAAAAAACGAGGAACACTCTCCCTGTATCAGGGAAAAGTCTTCCCCGTCAGGGTGGTAGTCAGAATGGGTATCACGGTATTAACCGCTTATCCGGCAGGTAGAAAATCTCATGACGCCAGTCACCGCAGTCATTATCATCACTGCTGTCAACAGGGGTCAAACAGGTTTCCTATACGTGGTTCGCTTGTACGGGCAGACTCGTGAGTCTCAAAGCCGCATTTTATATTTCCTATTAGCAATCCTCCTGATTACTGAGGAGGATTGTCACCCATCGGGAAACTAAACGCCTCCACTGGGTCAGTAAAATTGCACCTTCATCACTGATGAGTGATACCCGTTTTCAAAGGATAAACGGGTGTACCGCCCAAAGGCGCCACTTTGCAGGCTACAGTGGCATTACAGGTCACTCGAAAGCGTCAGTCTCAGACCCCCTGACATTAAGAGCAGTCACCCGAAAGCGTTCCTCTCAAACTGCAAGAACATTGACAGTTGTTCAAAAACAACAAATAAGCCAATCTATGCTAAACAGAATACTTTTCTTATTCAAGCTAAATCCAAAAACAGATTAATCATGGCCACCCTGTCTATTATACACACGGGCAACATAATGCCCTCGCCCGTCACCATGCCCTAAATCCATCGAAACCATCGCTTCCGCTTCTTTTCGACTGAATCCTTTCGACAGATGATAATTTATGGCCTCAACAGCATAAGCATAACGCAAACTGTGTGGCGAAGACTTTCCGGTTAACCCCGCTTCCCTGACGATATTCCGGTAACGATCAATGGCCGAATGTAAATTCGGTTTATCAATCAAACGCCCCTGATTTTTATTGGCATACTTTATTGCCGTCCTGACGGCCTGGATCACTTTATCCCGCTCAACCACCGTCGTGTCACGGGGACGTCCTCCTTTTGTACCAAACACTACCCTTACTCTTTCATCCCCACGCAATAAAGCTTTTTCCCACGTTCTTAATGATTTTGCCGCCTGAACCGCTTCTTCCGTTCGCAGTCCCAGATAACGAGAAAGTTGCATAGCCGCAGCGACCCCTTCATCTTTCCCCCGGACCAAAACAAGCGTCGTGTGATAACGCTCATCCGAAATCGCCATCTTAGTCCCCTCCCGGCTGACGCCAGATAATCCGAGCGCATGATTACTTAACCGTTCGTGATGAGGGTTAGCTAATTGAGATCTTCCCGCCATAGCGAATATCGCCCGAACAGCCGCCATCTCATTTTGTAACGTACGCTTTGAAATATTCTCTGACTTTCGGCTATCGATATATTTTTCAATATGATTCATTTTCATATTCTTAATATCACGGATTTGAATATTTAATATCGCCATGCTTTCTGCCAGACGTTTGGCGATTTTCATTCTGTCTGAAACGGTTTTAAAACTGCCGCCAGCCTGACGGGCCAATGTGACTAACTGTTTACTCAACTTTGACATGCAAACGATTTCCTTTTTAACCCACACGACACCACCGCTTGTAACCTGACGGAGGCAAGCAATACAAAACGGTATTCTGAATGTCATCTCTCAACCCCAACGGCACGGTTTGATTTGCGCTTCCTGCGGCTCGACTGATATCTGTGCATCGGGG